>WJIN01000069.1 GCA_014730295.1 Promethearchaeota archaeon
ATACCAACATCTTCATCAATAAGACCATACTTTTCTTGCATATATATTCCGATTTCCCCAGAAAGCATACCCATAGCGGTCATAATTGCCAAATCATAAGCTGGTAATGAAGTTCCCGTACCCACCGCACCTCCATAGACCATATTTAAACCATTTTCTTTAGTATCAAGAGTCTCGACACCACTATGTTTATTATTTCTTGAGATAATACCCATTTCAACTAATTTTTGTACAGGTAGTTTTTTTGTATACATATTTTCTCTTTGCCCCAATTTCTTGGTATCATGATGGATTTCAATTATGTTAGTCTTTATGAAGGGTTTAATTTTATCCATAATCGTCAGCATTTTCCAAGTGTTCTTTTAATTGCAGTGCTAAACTCATGGTTTTTTCTCACTTCCATATCGATCTGTTTTTTTGTAGATTTTTCATAGTCTACTCTATCACCACATTGTATCATATCGGAGTTATTAAATCCTATCAAATTGCCGAATTTTTATTATCCCGCCACCTATTTCTTTTCTATTTAAAGCGTTCTATAGTCAGATTTCCATTTTCATAGACATTTAGTATTATTGGATATGATGAATGTAATGTTGGCACATTTAGATGAGCTTCAATTTTGATATAAATCACATTTAAAGTAGAAAAAAATTTGCTTTTCACTCAGATAATTTTTAATCATAGTAAATTTGTGAGTTTAAGACCTTTAAGATCACATTTCCTCTCTGAATTATGTCTTTTCAGCGAATCTATAAATAGATATCTAGATAAATAAACGATCTTCAAACTTAATTACTCGTGATATGGCAACATATTTACCGCAAAACACGCAACTTTAAATAAGACGATAAAATACTTTATTTAACTATAACAGATTGAGTCTACATCAATCACACAAAAAATCATTAAATCGAATCCGTCAGCATTATTAAAAACTATCAATGCTCATTTTATATAATTAAAAAAATCATACAAGGTTGAGGTAATGACGTCTAAAACTGATTTTGACCCCGATCTCCACTTATTAGCGTGTCCTTTTTCCAATAGTTGCATATTGCCAAAAAAGCCAGAGATATGCCAGTTTCCAGCATATAAGCAATGTCCTGAATATGGGATGAAGGTCAAAAAAATCAAACCCCATAACATTCATTAAATTTCCAAAAAGGAAAAACGTATGGAGCATCTTTTTTTGGGCAGCAATTTAATACTCTCTAATTCAAGAGCTGCTATAAGAGATATACTTTTAAAGCAGAAATAACATGTTCATTCCATTTTTGAATATACTCCAACGCGAAAAACCCATTATTTACATCCATTCATATTTCTAATAAAAAAAAGAGGAGCTTCTTTTTTCCTTTATAAACTTTACGAAAAAACGCTTTTATAACATAACGCGAAGATTTTAATGGAAAGAAATGTTTTTCTTTTCAAGATTTTAGAAATATAAGAACGAAATAAAAAAATAACAGGTTTAACCTAATAAAACTCTTTTTAAATATAGAAATTTATTATTTTAAATCAATTTGGAAAATATTTGGTGATGTTATTGACAATTAATATGAAAGCAGGAAGCCGACCTATATGTCCGTTTTCCGATAGCTGCGGTTTGCCACAGATGGAGATGCTTTGTAGTTTTCCGGAATGTAAAGTATGTCCGGAATATCAAAAAAAAGCTGAGATTCTTCAGAGAATTCAATAATTATTCTGTTTCTTCGTGAAATATCGATTTCAATTGGTTTTGTATATATCAGTATGTTGTGGAGATAATACAATTCTTTTATTTCTAAATATAAATTGTGCAAAATGTAGGAATAAAAAGAGATAAAAAATTATTCTGGATTAGCTGTTGTCTATTTAGACTTAATCATAATAAGCAACATTTTGAATTGGGTCAATGCTTTTAACGCATGAGGGTCATTTGCGGGCATAATTAATGTTTGTCCGGTTTTGAGTTCATAATTATCTCCCGAAATTGTAATCTCAACGCTCCCTTCGACCGCATATACGAGTGCATCATAGGGGGCCGTATGCTCGCTTAGACCTTGCCCTTTATCAAATGCAAAAAGGGTGACCGTGCCAGCCTCCTTATCAATGATCGTTTTACTGACTACTGCTCCGCTCTGATATTCCAGATCTTCAGTAAAATCTGTAATATTAATTTTATTCTCATTCATCTTAAGTCACACTCTGATCAAATTTAATGGGATTAAAAGAAATTGGTTTAATAATTTATTAAACCTGATTATCAACCCGAGATCGGCTGATTAACCTCTTTAAGCGTATAATGGTTAATAATATAAGATGAGACATAATTGTGTTATTAAGAAATATTATTGTGAATCATTTGAACAAAGGTAATAGACAATTACATACCCAAACCAATACAAATTTAGCATCCAAACTAATAACATGGTCAATACTTCGATGATCGAAGTGATCTTAGAGAAGTTTGACCAGAATTTCATAGAAATCTTAAACGAGAAAGTAAAGGAAATTCATTTTTTAAAAAAAGAAGACCCATCGTATTTAAAACGAAGGGGACGTTTTACAGAAGAATGTTATGAATTTGGTTTTCACACGCAATGCCTCACCTTATACTTGGACATTATTTTTGAAAAAGGCTATTATTGGTGGTTTCAATCCCCTTCAGGGGCCTTAAAACGCTATGTTTGGGAATCATTCTATCGGGAATTTATATATGCGTTAATCAAGGTTTCCAGAATTGACACGAGATTGACAAGAGAAGCACAAATAATAGATTTAAATAAAGCCGATAAAAAGACTCAGGATTTTTTGGAAAAATTATTCGGTGACGTAGGAAACTCTCTTTGTGCCTCAATCTCACTCAAGACAGACCTTAGCAAAGAGAATCTTCCTAAAAGCTTAGGATATTTAGATATGTTGTATAATGAAAAATTAGACGAATTAAAAGTAAAATTGACGCGTAGATTGATAACGCATAATCTTAAAACCAAATATTACAATGAGCTTAGAAAACTCAAACACCATTATAAATACGAGTATACCCTCTCCGAGTTGGTCAATTATTGCATCCATAGCACGCATTTTGAATCATTTTTTAAGTACAACTCATCCCGAGAACTCAAGCAAGAATATTATAAAATGGCCAAAGAACTAATTTTAGAATTTTTAGAAAAATATAATATTAAGCTAAAGAAGTACAAAGATTCCCTTAATTGCATACATTACTTTTTAACCCACCCAGTTTTTGAACGTATTAAAAGCGTATGCTTACAAATATGCGTGTCTGAGATTCAAATTAAATCGCTTGAACATTATAAAGAATTTAAAGATTTTTATTCAAAATGTCCTATTTGCGGGAAAGAAAATATCAATCAAGTAAATTGCGAAAAAATCTATTTTTCCAATAAATTCAATTACTATAAAGAAGCGTTAATGGAAGGAATGAATCAGGCGGAGTCTTTAGCAGAATTGAACAACAAAAATCATTATTTCGGTATTCCTTGCGAGGAGTGCTTCTATCTCGCGCGTAATATACAAGGAGATAGATATGATCTTGTAAATTTGGAGAAGTTCTTAGAGAAATATCGAACATGTCCTGTCTGCTCTAATAAAAATCATTCGGATTATCTAATTTCCTTCTATTATGATAAATCTAAAAGAGATTTACGCGATAGTCTGATTAAACGAATGACACATACAGAAAGGGAAGATTTATTGTTTAAGATTCATCTGGGTATTCCTTGCTGTAGATGTTATGAAGAAATTTTTGGTGAGAAACCCGAGTTTATCAATCATTTCTTTTAATTTCTATATTTTAAGACGGATTTTCTAGTTTTATTCTAAGCTCTTTGACGATAGTTCCGATTAAATATGCACTTATAATGAATACCATTATACCTAAGAAGAACCAAATCTGAAATGATGATCTTGTACCAATAATATCAGAAAAGAATCCCATCAATGGCCTTAATAATAAAAGCATTAAACTCGATATTAAGTTTGACAGAGAAAAGATTGATGCCCTGTATTTGTTATCGATATCATCATTTATAAGAACTTTAAGCGGGCTTTCACTTAAAAAATAGAAAAAACGAATAAAAATAATCCCTATCAAAGCATAGAGACTTGGGGAAAATCCGCTCAGACCAATAGCAACCCACATCCCGAATGTTCCAAAAATGATAAGATAATAACTGCCTATCCATTGAACTAATTTGCCCGTAATCAATCCACCTATCACTCCTAAACTAGTAAATGTGAGATAGACTATTCCGAAAAATTCGATACTCACACCTAAATCTAATAAAAAAGGTTGGAAAATCAAAGTAGTGCTCCAACTGTAAGCATACAATAGAGCCAATACGAATATCAAGATACGTATAGGTTTATTTTTCCACGCAATATCAATTATAACTTCTTTCATTTTGGGAATTAAAAAATCGTCTGGCTCTTTTTTGGGATTTGGTAAAGTAATAATCAGAATTCCCGCTGCCAGCACACATAAAGCATTCACCAGAATGGGTAGATTTATATTTACAGAATAAAGCATACTGGCGAAAAAATGAGAAGTAATAAATGAAAGACTTGTTATTGCGGCGAAATATCCGAAAATAGTATTTGATCTCTCTAATAGTTTCTCATCTTTTATTAACTCATAGATATAAGCTGTATCAGTCCCAGATATTATTGTTAGGAAAAAACTCCAACACACCCAGCAAATTAATAATAAATAAAACTCCGTGATCAGTATCATCATCAGAAAAGTAAACGCACCTAATATCGCCCCAAAAAAATAGGTCTTTTTTCTCCCAATCCTATCTCCGATATACCCCATCGGAACTTCTAATACAACAATCATCCCCCAGTATAGCATATCGGCGATTATAATATCCGTAAAAGTAAGTCCCTTGTCAAGCAAAAAAATGACCCAAATGGGAAACCAAAACTGAAGCTGAATCAAAAAATAGGTTAAACCTAAACGGTAGAGTGGAAAATGGTTGAGTTTCATTTCTTTCTTATTAATATTTTACCAATTATACGCTTTTGTAAGGTATTGAAGGAACTATATTTTAATTTTTGTTAAAAATAGAATTTCATATATAAATAGAGAAAAAAAAATTGAATTACGTTCGGTTTCTTAATTCTGTTCCGCAGAACGAGCAAAATTCGACGCCTTGTTTTTCTATTTTTGACCCGCATTCAGGACAAAACCTTGGAAATTTTATATTTGTAGGAATTCGATTCATAATATTCGAAAACATATTATTTAACAAGGATTTAATCTGCTCGGTTTTTTCCTCTCTTTCAGCGTTAGGAAAACTGTTTATATAGATTATGGACAATTCAGTGAGAAAATTTTCAATATATTTTAGTTGATCATGGAAATTATCACTGACTTTCATTTTGATGATTTGCTTACCCGCCTCACTTAGAGAATACACGTTTTTTAGTGGTCCGATGGGACTTTTTACTTTCTTTGATTCCAAATAGCCATTTTTTTCTAATTTAGAGAGTATAGGATAGACTGTCCCTGAACTTGCTTCCCATGTTTTCGCAAACTGCTCGTTTAAAATGTTGATTAGATCATACCCTGAAATAGTCTTCAGATTGAATACTGCTTCTAATATTGTGAATTCTAACGGTGTGAGTTTTTTCTTCTTGATTTTATCGAATATGTTCTTTTCTATGCTTTCACGGAGTTTTTCAATATCTTCTTCTACATCTAAAATTTTATTTAGCCACATTAAGATTCACCTCATTAATGTGCATCTTGCTCCAACTTACGCCGCAATTTTTCCATTTCTTTTTCGACCGCTTTATCCTTTTTGGTCTTCATTTCACCATCTTCATTTAGCTTTGCGGAAAAATACATTTTATATATTATTCCGTGCACCAATAACGCGGCACCCCAAGAAGTCATCGGATAGAGAACCCAAGTAATCATCTGGAAAGTATAGCTCATAATATTTGCATTGATGGCAATCAATAGCATCATAACTGAAATATAGGCAACTAGATGATATAGAAATGCTCGTTTTGCCATAGGATACACTCCTCGTGCATATAAGATATAGCTTGTGATATGCAAGCTTAGTCCTATAAACCATCCTAATGCCGGGTAAAAGGCCCAAAGAAAATCATGGGTGGTCAAAATATTTAATATAAATAAAAAAACATTTATAAAGAAATAGATGGCCAAATGTACCTTTATTGTTAACCTGTATTTAACTTTCTGCTCTGCAATTCTTCTTAAACTCTCTTCTGAAAATCCAAATCCCTTTACTTCGCTCATTTTAATACTTTTTTAAAATTTTATTATGACTATATAGATTCAACAAGTATTATAAACTATGTGAGTCCAACAATTGTTACTTGTTGGATCTTAATAAGAAAATAAATTAAAGTTCACGCTTTAGAGGTCGGAGATATGACATCCCATGTTAATTACTATAAACTCTATCTGTATAAAAACAAGATTTCGATTTTGAGTACTTATGATAACTTTCTTCAGGTTTAGAGCTATATATTGGATTGTCTTAGGGAACACTATTTTTCATAAAAAGATATATACGTTTAATTCCATAATTCTTATAATCAAAACATTGAGAGTGAAAAAACGTGTTAATTGACCCGAAAGTTGTGAAATTAATCATCTTCAATGGTGGTGGCGGTATCGTCGAAAGAAAAATGAAGCTTTCGCTTAATCAAGGAATGAACGAATTTGAAATCCAAAATGTACCCGCAAGTTTCGATCCAAATACCGCTGATATCAAATTAGAATATCTTAATCCAGAGGATGAAAAAAATATTTCTCTCCAACAAACCGTCGTATCGCTTCCCGATAAAAAAACATCGGACCAAATCATTACACGGGAAAAGAATGCAGCGAGTCAGATAATCACCTATTCCATAGATTTTACCAGAGAACTACGCGAAAAGGTCACTAATATATGTGAGGCCAGTTCATACAGAACATATGCCGATATGAAAGGCACATTCAATTTTATAATCAATTCGAATCGAGAAGGAGAGGTAATTGTGAAGATTCTGTATTTTATTGCTGACTTAAGGATTAAATGGGAGACCACCTTACAAGTGAACGTTCATAATGATGAAAAAACTGCCGAGATAGAAGCATCTATTATTGTTGATAACCAGACAGGTTTTTCTTATAATGATGTTGAGTTGGGATTTGCGATTTTTGAACTTCCAAGCACTAGTGTTCCAACCACGGGTGCTATGATGCCAGAGCCTATGAATATCCCAATGGAACAACAAGCATTCCAACAATTGAGCAAACAAAAGCGCACTCAACGAATGAAAAATGTTATGTTATGAGGATGTGAAAAAAAATGAAAGCAAATATACCTACCAGAAAAAAAATTAAATTGAATTGGTTTAAAGCTAAAGCTGACCTAAATATTGATCGGAAAATTGATATACAATATAATTCTGTAAATATAACCTCAAATAAGTTAAATTGGGATGTCATAGTAAAATATGTACTGATTAAAGAAGGAGTTCCTAAAGAGATACCAATTAATTCCCCCATAACATTATATAAAGAAGGTTTACCCTTTTTGTTTCTGTCTACCGCCAATACAATCGGAAATAAAACAATATCCGAAGATTTGATCGATGATGATATCAAGGTGGATGATGATATTATTCAAATTAAAGAAGGAGAGACTAAAGTAACCTATGAAGACGCGAAAGACCCTAAAGAGCATATTGAAGTTAGAACAAGATATGATAACATAACTAGACGGATTACCATCGAAAATAAGTTAGACAATTCTATCGAGCTCTTACTCAAATATAAGCAAACAAAAGACGTAAACTTTGTCTCATCCACTCCAGAACCGAATAAAATTGAAGAACCAGAATATCATTATAGTATTACAATTTCTTCAGAGAATAAATTCAGATTGACCTTAGAACTGAAGGCAAAGATGGTTTCGCGAGTTACCAAGCTCAAACCCGAATTCTTAAAGAAAATAAAATAATGTGGTCTCTTTTCTCATTTCTTTATTATTTTTTATTTATTCTAACATCTTCTTCTTTTCAATTAATCCGGAAGATTTAGAAGAATCCTAACACGTAGTATGAAAAATTCCCGCTACTTTCTTATCTGAATTGAGATATTGATTTGCGATTTCTAAAATTTCTGGTGTGTTTTTCTGGATTATTTCAATATCTTTTTCTTCTGCTTTTGCTTCAAGCCAATTCACCGTTTCTTCACTCATAGGAAGAACTCCAGATTGTCCCATTCCAATGAGTAAGATATCTGGATTATCATCCAGAACACGCTTTAGCTCCCATACAGAAAGAGACCTATGACCACCTATCCTCGGTGAGTGCGACTTATCCCTTTTTTCTATTGTCCCATCCGGAAATAAGTAGACATCATGTTTATATTTTTTTCCTGAAATCGTAATAGACCCAAATTTAGTTTTCTCTAAGCTAATCATTCATATCAACTCCATTAAGAGATTATATTTTATATTCAAATATCATTAAGTAAAGCTGCTTAATAAGAATACTTTCCTTAACCATATTGATGAGAATTCTCTTTTTAATTAAGCGAGTTTCTAGGCAATTAAATAAATCTCTCAAGAAATAGGTTCAAAACCTTTAAAATTTAGGCAAAATACATATATACTGTTGATAATATCAATAGACTAAGGGTATCCATATCTCTAATAATATTAATTTACTGAAAAGATATAATAATTAGGACAGCATTATTCATCCACGACCCATACATTTCAAAATAATGATAGGTGGGGAGTTTTTTGACTGTTGAGACCTCATTTAAAATATTCATCAAAAAGATTGAAGATTGGGATTTCAAAATCTTTTTAGACGTCTATGAGAGTAAGTTCTCAAGACGCAAAATTGTAAAAAAAATTGCTGAGATATATTCATTTTTCGGAAATGTATTTTTTTGGGGTTTGATTTGGCTCCTTTTAGGAATATATGGGTTTATTACTAAAGACTACCTATTGTTTGTCTTGATGACCGGTGGATTCCAACAGAGCATTATTTTACATGTATTAATTCGATATGTGATTGTAAGACGGAATAGACCATATATTACTTTGAAGGAGAAGGGAGTAATACAAGGAGATGACTTGATAAAAGAGCACAAATCATTTCCTTCGGGACACGTCACATTTTTCCTATTTTTTGGATGTGTATTTGCGTTTTATTTTAATAGTTGGATATTTCTACTTATAATGATCGGATTGGACGTAATAATGGCAATTAGCCGTGTCATTCTTGGGGTTCATTTCCCTATAGATGTCATATTCGGGTTTATCTTTGGTGCCCTGTTTGCACTCATATACTTAGGAATCACCTATCCGTTTTGGATTGAGTTTTATTACTGGTTAGGCAATGTTTTATCTCCTTTCTGACATTTATTTTTTAATTATTTTTACTATAAACTAAATTGATTTCTCTTCTACACCAGTAAGATTATCTTGAAGTGAAAATCATTCAGAAACTTCTTAAAATTATCAAGTTAATCATTTTATGGTTAAAAGGATGATTTCAATTTTATCATAAATATTAATAATATAATTGAATCTATGTTTTATTATTGCTATTAAAAAAAATTAGAAAAAGAATGACGGAAAAGAGTCAAAATATTAAAGAAAAAACGAGAGATCCCACGTGTTTTAAATGCAATTCAATTAACTATTGTACCGTTGGTCGGGCAAGTAAGATGCTTGAGAATTGTCCAATGAAAATATTTCCAGAAGTAGAAAAAAAAGCGAAACAAATCTATGAGGAAAATGAAGAAATCAAGAAAATCACAAGAATCGCTTCAATTGTGGAAGCCCAAGGTTATATTAAATGGCCTCGACTAAAAGATACCGTGGAATTTGCAAAACAGATGGGATATAAAAAATTAGGGTTAGCTTTTTGTGTTGGATTAATTAAGGAAGCCGAACGAATTGCGGAGATTTTAGAAAAATATGGATTCCACGTAGTAGGGGTATGCTGCAAGACTGGATCGGTTAAAAAAACGGATCTTGGAATTCCTAAGGAATATACGATGATATCTAAAACGGGTTATACTATCGGGTGGATCACTTGCAATCCAGCAGCTCAAGCTTTGCTACTTAATGAAGTCAAGACCGATATGAACATTATTTGTGGGTTATGTGTGGGACATGATATTACGTTTACCAAATTATCAGACGCACCCGTTACCACTTTAATCGCGAAAGATAGAAGTGTGCCACATAATCCCGCGGGTGTGCTTTTTTCACATTATGGAAAAGAATTCTTTTCAAGGGAATTTAAAGAAATGAAATCGCAAAATAAATAAAACAAGACCCCTAACCCTCTCAAGATTCGTACGTTTTTTTAAAAGTTTATCATATTATATTAAAAGAAAAGACACGACCAAATTATTAACTAAAACATATCTACATAATTATCTATTGATATGCGGGCGTTTCCCGCTTCTTTTTGTTGCTTTATTTCCTCATCAACCGCTCCCAACGCAATAATTGCAATAGGTTCGTATATTGATGAGGTAAGTTTAAAGATTCGTAAGATCTCTTCAGTTTGATCTTTCAGATTTGTTATCAGCGCGGTGCCTAATTCATCAACTGAATGAGCGAATAACAACATATTCTGAATAAATGCGCCAATAGAAAGTAAATCTCCATCTCTATCGGCATTCTCGTTGATTTTGCGAAAAATAACCAAGTCCGCATTTGCATCGGAAATAATGCTGCCAGTATCAAAATCCATTGTCTCCGCAATCATTTGCTTCACAGTTGGGTGAACTACTATGTTTACTTTCCATGGTTCATATCCTTCCTCTGGTAATGGCGCCCAGCTTCCGCATTCTATAATATTTCGAAGTGTTTGGTCGGATATTTTGCGATAGGCAAAATTGGTAATATCCTTTCTTGATTTTATGAATTCAAATATCGAATTCTTTCCAACCGATTGAATTTCCATATTTATAAATAGGATTGTAAGCAAATTTAAATCTTATGATAATGTCAAATAATCTGTTATAAAATTACCAGAAAAAAGAAATTATGTAAAATTATTAAGAATTACCTTAGAACCACTCGCAAAAGTCTTCAATCGGTCTTCTCTCTCGCTGGCCCGCTTTTTTGGCATGCATTTTTTCATCTATAGCGCCTAATGCGATAACACCCATCAGTTCAAATTTATCTGGATCCAATTTGAAAATTTTCGTCACTTCTTCTTTTTTATTCAAAATCTCTCCGATCCATACTGCTCCAATCTTCAATGCATGCGCACCGAGCAAAAGATTTTCCATAAAGGCCCCCATTGCCTGTATATCCTTGACTCGATGGTATCCTTTTTCTAAATCCAGAAAAACAACAATGCAGTAGTACGCACTCTCAATTATTCCACTATATTTTGTAGCATCCGCAAGCATTTTCTTCACTGTGGGATGCTTAGCAACACAAACAAACCATGGTTGGTTATTTAACCCAGAAGGTGCCCATCGTCCACATTCAAGGATCTTTTTCACAGTTTCTTCTTTAATATCTTCAAATATAAAATTTCTCACACTTCGGCGTGATTTAATAAACTCTAAAAATTGTTCACGATTAGTTTCCATAATAAGAATTCATTCTCTTCAATTATAAAAATTTTCCTATAAAATCTATGGTTATTTTTATAGTTTTTATTGACTTTTTTTAAATTTATCAAATTCTTTATTTATATGAATCTTGCATGAATTATTATTTGATCCGTAGATGATATAAAAATATGAAAAAGGAATTTCACCCTAAATGGTGGCAAAAAACTGTAGTATATCAGATTTACCCCCGCTCTTTTAAAGACAGCACGGGTAATGGTGTCGGGGATTTTCAAGGTATTATCTCAAAGCTAGACTATTTAGATGAACTAGGAGTAGAAACTATCTGGTTTAGCCCTTTCTTTCCTTCACCTCAAGGAGATCATGGATATGATATACAAGATTATAGAGATATTGATCTTGAGTACGGGACAATGGACGATTTTGATGAACTCCTCCGGAAACTCCATAGTAGGGAAATGAAAATTGTATTAGATATGGTATTGAATCATACCTCCTCAGAGCATCCTTGGTTCAAAGAATCAGCATCTTCGAAAGAGAATCCGAAACGTGATTGGTATATTTGGAGGGATGGTCAAAAATCAAATGGAAAGAAACCACCTAATAATTGGAAATCTATGACTGGTGGTCCAGCATGGAAGTATTATGAAAATACCGATCAATGGGTCTATTATCATTTCCTTCCTTTTCAACCAGATTTAAATTACCGAAATCCTGAAGTTAAGGAAGAAATGCTTGATACGTGCCGATTTTGGCTCGATAAAGGAGTTGATGGGTTTCGGTTGGATATTTTTCATACACTTTATGAACGAGAAGATTTAAAAGACAATCCCTTTACCTTCCAACTACTTCCTTCTGATGAGGAAGAATCTTCATTTTTCCAAAATCACCTATACGATGCTCATTTGCCAGAGACTATGGAATTTGCCAAAGACTTGAGGAGTCTTATTGATGAGTATGAAAATCCCGAGAGATTTTTAGTGGGTGAAATTAGTGGCAATATGACTGTTTTGAAACACTATTATGGTCCGAAAAATAACGGATTAAATATGGTGTTTCTCTTTCAATTTACATCTACTGCATCAAATGCAGAAAGTTTTGCCAATGTGATAAAGCAGATTGAGAAAAACTTCGCTTATCCTTATACGCCGACTTATGTGCTTGGAAATCACGATCGAATGCGATATATCACCCGTTACGGGAATGACAGGGTTAAAGCACGATTATTAGCTACATTGCAATTGACTTTACGGGGAGTCCCTTTTATTTATTATGGAGAAGAGATTGGAATGGAAAATGTCAAGTTTAAGCTGAATACAAGCGAAGACCCAATAGGCAGAAAGTTCTGGTGGTTGCCCATTTCACAAATCAAACAAATGGGGTTTTCTTTAACTAGAGATGGGTGTAGGACACCAATGCAATGGGATGAGACACTTAATGCAGGATTTTCTCCTAATAATGGTGCAAAACCTTGGTTAAGAATACCTGAAAATTATAATGATATCAATGTATCTCAACAACAAAAAGACTCAAAATCGTTATTAAATTGTTACAAAGCCCTCATACGGATAAGGAAGGAAAATATTGCCTTACACACGGGAATGTTAGAATTCATTAACACGAATATTTCAGAGACACATTGTCTAGGGTATAAAAGAGTCTATGGAGAACAAGAGATTGTTATATATCTAAACTTTTCTAATGATATACAAAGAGTTCCCGTGCCACATAAAGAGTTCGAGCTACTTTTTTCAACAATCCCTAATAGAAAAAAAATCCAACAAGAGAAAAAAAATAATATAGATCTGATTGGGTATGAAGCCTTAATATTAAAAATAAAAAATATAGATAGATAAAAAAATAAATAAATATTAGGTGTTTAGTAAATTAATCAAGATCTTCTGCATCGTCTTCCATTAAGTCGTAATATTCAATATCCATAAGTCCGCCTTGTCTATCTTCTTTCCAATGGGCTTTAATCGGCATTTTTATGTAGGTATCCTTCACATCCACCCCTGGTTCTAATTCTGCGATGCTACATGTATCGGTACCATCATGATGAACCAAAACCATTGGCTTTTCTTGCACTTTTCCTTCTTCATCCTTCAGATAAGCAATCGCATATGTTGCAACAGTGGCGGTATCTCTGATATCAACCCATCTGTCCGGTTTCACTAAACATTCCCCACAAACGAACCGTGGAGGATAAAATACACGATTACATCCAGAACATTGATTTGCTACGAGTTTTTTCTCTTTTAATTTCTCTAAGAAGGGTTTGAAATGTGTGATATTGAATTTGTAATTATAGCTGGATAAATACCAGCTTGCAGGCATTGTTCGTGTTCTTTCATACTTCTTTTTTACATAGTCCAAAGATTTTCTTTGAGTTTGTTTTGACATATATTTCACCTCATTTAAGTAAATTTTCGTTTAGGTTCATCCGACATAACCATAAAGGTACAGAGATTCAGGCTTCCGCCCCACCCGTGTCCTATTGCAGTGTGAACGGTTTTTGGAACTTGGTTGCTGGCCTTTCCCATTATTTGAAGTGCGGCTTCTGCCGGTCGTTCCATAGCAGAGGCAGCGATTGCATTCGTAGAGTTAACACCGCCGGAGCAGTTGACGGGAAGTTCCCCATCTGGTGCTGTGATTCCCGTCTCATACATTTCGGGTGCGGTAGTTTCTTCAAACAATCCTAATTTTTCCACCCACATTAATTCCTGGTTAGGAAACGGAGAATACACTTCCGCATAATCAATTTCTTTTCTCGGAAATGAGATTCCAGCTTGGCTATATCCTAATTCTGCAGATTTCATCGCACCCAATTGAGCTGAAGGATCGATTTGCGCTGATCCACTCCCATCATATCCTAATACGGCTGTTTCATTCGCAACACTTGCAACGCCATTCACATATACGGGAACGTCACAAATTTCTTTGGCTTTTTCTTCGGTTGTAAATAACATGGCGCAAGCCCCATCAGACGCAGGACAGACCATCCCATATCGCAATGGATATTGAACATATGGAGTATCTAACACTTCATCGATTGTCAAATCGGGCATTTTAAGGTGAGCCCACCATGTTTTTGCGGCATTTCTTCTATTTTGAACGACAACTCGAGCTAAATCCTCTTCCGTGATTCTGCTTTTATTCATATATGTCGTCGCCTGATATGCCGCTACTCCAATTGCAGCTCCTGCAGATAATAGTCTATTTAATTGATCATAAGGAATACCAAGACTATTAAGTACTGAAATTTCCCCATAGGCAACACTCGCTAGTCCTACACTCGTGTCTCCTTGTGATTGTTGTTCAAAAGCGATTGCTAAAACTGTGTCAATCCCTGGTAATCCTGCAGTCACAGTGTAATATCCTGAGATTGCAACGGATCCTCCAGTAGTTCCTCCTGTAGTGACTCGCATTAGCGGTTTATCTCGTGCGCCCATCCAATCAGTCATCCATAGTTCTGGGATATTGGAACCTTCGAAGGCAGGCATATTACCATTTACGTATGCATCTATATCATCTAATTCAAGACTTGGCACCTTTTTCAAACAATCTTCTATAGCCTCGTGGACTAATTCCGGCATGCTCACATCAGAACGCTTAGATGCATGTTCTGAAAATCCCGCTGAAGCTATTGCTACTTGTCTTCCCATTTTTTTATACACCTCCCTCCAATACATATACAATATTATTTTGCGCACACATTCCTATTTGTCCAGATGCTACCGCTCGTTCGGCGCCATCTACTTGATAGGATCCCGCTTCTCCTCTTAATTGTTTCACTGCTTCTATAACTCGAATTAGTCCAGCTGCACAAGGTGGATTACCTCCCAATGCTCCCCCAGAGGGATTGATCGGGAGATCGCCAGTAATGGTAGTGTTTAATTCTGGTCCTTTCCCTTTTTCTGCTAAACCTAATGATTCGGCAAGGATCAATTCTTCATGAGCACAAGTTTCATGTAGTTCCGCAACATTTATTTGATTCGCTGGATCTTTGATTCCTGCCATATCATAGGCCATTTTCCCAGCAGTTTTCATTGATTTACTGGTATAGAGATCTCTTTCTCCTATATAATATGTTTCTTGATTATAACCTACACCCGCTATCCATACTGGTTTATCTGTAATTTTTAGTGCTTGACGTTCTGGGGCTAATAATAATGCTGCAACCCCATCACATGGTTCTCCAACCATTAATTCTGTCACTGGATCTGAATAGATCTCCGATTCCAATATTTGGTTTACCGTAATATCAGGATTTTGTGCCTCTTCTAAGGCTAATGGATTTTTTGCGGCATTTTGGTGATTCTTTACCGCAGTTTGTGCGATATCTTCGGATTCTATACCATATTCATTCATATAAGCTCTCATTTGGAAACCGCTTGCTGTGATATCATTCACATAGGTATTTGGCCGTTCCCAGGTAGGATCGGTCTCATATAACCGTGCGGTATGATAAGGATAGCAAGAAGGCATACTTCCGCCCCAAACCACTGCAAGTTTATGATTTCCGGATAAAATTCGCATTAATCCATATAACATTGCATGCGCTCCGTCCATCTCTACCTTACTCTCATCGACAAGGTATCCTCCACCTACTTCGACTGTAAAACAATTTGAAATTGTTCTCCCGTCATAATAATCATTAGTAGCAGAGATTACCGTGGTGATGTCCTTCTTCTTAAGACCCGCGTTATCAATAGCGCCTCTGACTGCCTCGAAAATCATCTCATAACGTCCATAATTCGCATCTTTAAATAACTTAGTATAATAATATCCAACTATTCCTACTTTTTCCATCTTTTTAATATCACCTCACGCTTTAATGAAGCCTTCTATGTCAGAAGGGGCTCCTTTTGGTTGTTCTGTCCATTTAATTTTCACTTTCATTCCTATTTCAATCTCCTCGGGGGCTATGTCGAGAGGATATATAATAGCAGTATTACTTCCATCGATATTCACCATCCCTATCAACTGGAAACTCTTGGATTTACGTGTTCTTCTGTCGCTCACCTTATATTGAGTCTTTGTATAGTTCATAAGTGTTCCTTGATCGGTTAATTCAACCCAGTTTTGGTCTAAGGATATTTTAATCTTACATTTCCCACAGACTTTTCGGGGAGGGACAAATACATCACCGCATTCAGGGCATTTATTGGCAACAATCTTCTTTTGCTCTAAGCCGTCATAGAATTTATCCATGTAAAGCCCTACCCAAAAATTAAAATCTGCTTTGACTAATCCCCGGGTTTTTTCTATAATTTTTTCGCTCATTTTGTTTTCAGCATTTAGATCGTTTTTTAGATTTTATTAATTTTGATATTGTTATTGATATTATACATATTTTGATTCTGTTCCTATTTAATATTTTTCGATTTCACATAGGATTCTTAATTCTTGGCAATTCGCTCTGGAACAAAGTAATCGGTATGAATAATAATTCTATGAAAAAAAAGATTAAATAGGATTTCTTTTATTAAATCCTTGTAGTTATCAAAATTAAATTTATTTGTAAAAAAGGGGAAAATTTTGCTTATTCGGGAATTTGGGATAATAATCGAAGGTGTTCCTATAATCTGTATTAATTATCATAAAACAGGAGAACGAGAGGTTGATTTTGCGTGTAAAGGAGCTGTGATTTCCAGCATCATGAAATTTGCGGAAAATGTAATTGAACCAGTTGAGTCATTTGAAAGTAATAAGTATCACATATTATTTAAGAGGGATAAGATAAGGACAAAAAGTAATAAAAAAGCCCAAATGATTATTTATACAGTTTTAGATAAGAAAGAAGATTTTTCAAAGAAGCTAAAAAATAAAATTATAGGTAAAATGGATAGCATTATACATGAATTTATGAGGCAATATAGTGGATATGATTATTCTGAAACATCCCAATTTGAAGAATTTGTAAAAGTAATAGACCACCACATTGGTTCATCTACTAAAACGCTTGACGATAAGGTCTCCTCTATCTTCCTTGACTAAAATTCATTTTAACTCTAAAATAAATATATCAATTTAGAATTTATTCTTTTTATTAATCTTGTTCAAAGTAGAATTTTAGGAATAAATAGACTTCAATAGGAGAATTAACTTAACTGTTTTAATACGTGTTTAAGTATAGGCTCATTCATTTCGGTACAAGAGATATTCTCTTTGAGTGAATTTTTTGATTTTTCATGGAGATACTTAACAAAGATCACCGAATCTACCAATACATCAGAATATCGAGGTTTAAAACCCCCGAGATTATATCCGCAAACGATAAATCCATTATCTAATACTTGTTGCATTGATTTGACACCTTTTAGGGTTGCTGGAATATGCCAAATTAACATTCGATAATTTTTGAACTTATCCATCAAGAATTCTACGACTTTATAATCAGTCACTCCCAAAAGTTTTACTCTTGAACCATAAAGATCAATAGACACTGAAATATCCTCTTTTTCTAAATATTCGGGCGTTTGCTTGAATTTTGTGTAGTAAACTGTATCTCTTTTCATTATATTTTTTGTCATTCTCTTGATATGTTTCATATAATCATAGAAGAAAATAATCAGCTCATTATCTAACAAATAGACTTCATTTGACCTATTTTTAGAAAGACGCGGCAGAGGTGAAAAATAAAGATATGCACTTTCCTCATCCTGAGTAGGATATGGATTATAATAATCGCTATTCAGATCTCTTTTATCTCCAAAATTATTATAAAAGGGAATAAATCCATAAGGTATTCCCCTAGAATTTTCAGATAATTTTTGTGCTGTCACTTGTACTCCTCTTACATCAGAGTCGATTTTAATCCGATTATCTAAAACTCCAGAGTCATGAAGTTCTTTTACACTCCTGAAACCAAATCGAGACCCTAAACCCTTACCTCTGTAGCTTTTTCTTATGATGGTTTTGCTAGAAAATGCATAATTTTCTTTCAATTCCATCAAACTTGTCGCGATTAATTCCTCTTTTTGTAAATTCTCTCCGATGATCCATATATTGTCCTCATCTGCGATATGTCCCTCTAATTCATGTTGATCGTAGATAATGGGGTTTACATAATTAGACCCGTATTCTTGTATATAAAGTTCAGAGATTCTGTCAGCGTCTTCAGGTATCGCGTATCTCAAGCCATATTTCTCTTTAGTATCTGGCTCATACAAATAAAAATATTCTAAACTTTCTTGTTTCTGCATAGAATCCTCCCTAATTTCCTAATTATTTACTATAATTCATATTTCCGGTGGAAAAAAATTATAAATTAAAATTTAAATTTACTTTGTTGTTTGTTTTCTAAGACCATAATAAATCAAAATAACCCATAGGATCATTGAAATTGACAGTATGCTCGTTATCGTTCGAAATATTGGTACATCTAAGAGATTGGAAAAAAAAATCACTACCAACAATGGACTTAAACCAAAAATTCCCAAAAGAAAATATAAATATCGCCTTCTTATTTTTTCTCCTTCTAATTGGTTATATATCTTATAAGAAGTGTTTAAGATTGGGACGAGAGCAATTCCCACCACAGATAAAAGTATGAATAGAAAGTAGTAAATGCTCCATTTAGGATACCCTGAACTGCTCATAGTGACACCCTCAAAAAACTGAATAAGAACTGTTCCTGCGATTAAGATTCCTCCGTATAACGCAAAATATCGTAAAATATCCTTTTTTGCAAAGACCATCGCAGATTTGAGAATAATTTGGTTTACCACGAAAAGGAAAGCTAATCCAAAGAAATTGAAGAAATTTGTAATCAAATGCATTATTACAACCACGAATTCTAAAGAAGTCCCTCCATAGGCGTAGATTAGGACATATATTATATTTATAATATTTCCGATTGTTAAAGAAAAGAAAAACATGCTAAAATAAAGATTTAGCTTCGTCTTTTTTCTTTTCCTAATGTTTGTTCCTATATAACCAAATGTCAAAATCAATATGGTTTGGACGAAAAAGGTTAAAACGATTCTCTCAAAACCGATTGCCATTCATTACACCTTTTTAATTAAGTCATAGTTAAAGTTTTAAATCTCAATTAGAGTTTTAAATTCTAAGATTTTCACTTTTAATATATTATGAAAGTTTTAGTATATATAGTTTATTTTTAATAAAAATGTTCTTTGCCGATATACATAATACCATATTTTGCCATTACTAGATATATCTAAAAACTAAAAATCCAATACAATAATCAAATTTCAAGCTATTAGTCTGATTAACCAACACATTAAATAATATATACTTCATTTTTAGATTTTGTATATTATCTATTTTGTATCCAAGTATTCCTAACTTTCCTCTCTTATGTATATTGATTGATAATTCTCATAAAAGGTTATAATATCAGTACGATTCCAATTTGTTATTTAACAAAAAGAATAATAAATGTAAATGAAAAAGATAGTTATTCTTCATATAATAGAGATTCATTCAAACTTTTCTATTCGAGTAAGTCAATCAAATAGTAAGTTGAAAATTGAACAGAAAATGTTAAATAAGAAATGTGTTTCTAGTAATAGGTAAATCAAGATTATTATGTGGAGGGGATAAACGGTATGTTACTCAGAGAATTTGGGATAATTGTTGAGGGAATACCTATTATATGTATCAATTATCGCAAAACAGGTGATAAGACTGTTGATTTTATCTGTAAAAGCGCGGTCATTTCGAGTATTATGAAATTTGCTGAAAATCTAATAGAACCAATAGAATCTTTTGAAAGCAATAAATACCATATCTTCTTTAAGAAAAGTGAAATTAATACCAAGAGAACCGCAGGTGCTCAAATAATTTCATATGGTGTATTAGATAGAAATATAAGCCTTACTCAAAAGCAAAAGAATATCTTCATAAATAAGTTGGAGGAAATATTAAGTAAATTTATTTCAGAATATAGCGGATTAGAATATTCTGATCCCTCAAAATTTAAAGCGTTCGTGAGAATCATTGATAAAATCATTGGCTCTACGACAAAAACAACGGAAGAGAAAGTTTCAAATCTGTTTTTCTAATTTTAGAGAGAGAAAAATATTACATTTGGGTTAGTACATGCTCATAAAATGGTTTGTTTTTACTAGTCAAATTGATATCACCAAGTGTATTCTTTGATATATCATTTAGATATTTCACAAAAATTAAGGAATCTATAAGACCTTCAGAATAGCGCGGTTTAAAACTTCCTACATTATAACCACATACAATAAATCCCTCTTCTAAGGCTTGTTGCATAGATTTCACTCCTTTTTGAGTTGTAGGAATATGCCAAATTAGCATTCTATAGTTTTTGAATTTATTGAGTAAAAAGTTTACGACGCTAATATCTGAAACTCCAATAAGTTTAATTTTGGAACCATACATATCTATAGAGACAGAAATGTCGTTATGTTCAACATACCCAGGAGTTGTATTTTTTTTTAGTAGGGTAATATCATCCTTTTTCATCATAACCTTAATTATTCGCTTTGTATCCTTCATAAGATCATATAACGGGGATATCAATTCATCGTCCAATAGAAAGACTTCATTAATTCTATTTTCTATAAGCTTTGCCAAAGGCACAAAATAAAGGAATGCAGATTCCTCATTTTGTACGGGATAAGGTGTATAATAATCTGTGTTTAATTTCCTCTTATCTCCAAAATTATTATAAAACGGGATAAACCCATATGGTATCCCTCCCGCTCTTTCCGTTAATTTTTGAGCTTCAATTTGAACAGCTCTTACATCAGAGTCGACTTTAATCCTATCATCAAATATGTGCGATTCGTTAAGATGTTTCACACTCATGAAGCCGAATTTAGAACCTAATCCTAAACCACGATAATCCTTATCTATTATAGTTTTACTAGAGAAAGCATAATTCTCTTTTAGTTCCATCAGACTTGTTGCAAATATCTCTTGGTTTTTTAGATTTTCCCCTACAATCCAAATATTATTTTTTTCAGAAATAATTTCTTGCAATTCGCTTGTATCATACATTTTTGGATTTATGTAATTATAATCATATTCTTGCACATAAAGTCTAGATATTTTCTCAGCATCTTCAGGAATCGCATATCTAAGACCATATTTTTCGTTTTCTCTTTCATAGATATAAAAGTATCGCACACTTTCTTGTTTCTGCATACATTTTACCCCTATTTTCCTTTTTAAGTGAATATTTTGAAATTAAAAAAAATTAGAAATTATTTATTTTGTTCTCCTTCTTAGTCCATAATAGATTAAAAGAACCCAAAGAATCATTGAAACAGATACAAAGCTGACTATCGTTCGCATATTTGCTATATTTAGGTAATTAGATATGAATATTGTAATTAGTAAAGGTATTAAACCGAGGATTCCAGCAAAAAATGAAAGATAGCGCCGTTTAATCTCTTTTCCTTCTAGCTGCTGATATATTCGGAATGAACTGATAATAATTGGGATTAATGCAATGATAATTGTTATACTCAGAATGAATATGAAGTAATATATGCTCCAAACAGGATATCCTGAAGAACTCATTGAGACACCATCAAATAACTGTATAATTATGGAACCTACAATTAGGATCACCCCATATCCAATTAGATAACGCATTATATCTTTTTTAGAAAAAACCATTGCTGATTTCAATATAATTTGATTTACCACATAGAGAAAACCTAAACCAAAAAAATTGAAAAAATTCGTAATGAGATGTAAAATAACTACAATATCACCTAGCCCACTATACGCAAATATCAGTACATATATAATGTTAATTACGTTTCCAACAGTTAGAAAGATAAAAAAAAGAGCAAAGTACTTGTTAAGTTGATTCTTTTTTCTCCTTAAAATGCTCTGTGCGATATATCCAAATACTAACGATAATATTGCTTGTACAACAAAAGTTAAAATAACTCTATCAGTGGTGATATACATTTTAATATCATCCTCTAAAACAATAATGTTGATGTAGCTTGATTCTAATTTTCAAAACATTCTAATTTATTTTTGGAAGAACCTTCCTTAATAATTGAATGGTATAATTAATAGCGGAATTAACACAATATTCACCAATAAATTCCATTAGAAAATCTATTTTCCTTTTTTTAAGTAAAGTCCTTCTTATATTTATTTAAATAAATCATATATATAACTCTTCGTTTTTTTCTTAGGAAAAATGTGAAATTAAGTGTTTGGATATTTCAAAACATTAAAAATTAAATAAAAACGTTACGTTTCTATTGGAATATTACACTACTGTAAAGGATATCAATATCCTTCTTGAATCAGATATATCACAAATATGATCGAAAATATATTATCTAAATATGAGATTTGAATTTGGTTTTATGATTTTTAAGTAGTGTGAAAAAATTTATCACGTTTTTAATTAAAAAATGGTTTATCCATAATTCTAATATCTAAGATCTATAGAGTTTCTTTTTTCCAAATTCCAATTAAATCATCTCCAAGTATATAGATATCTTCCTCTTTGATTCCAATCTTACTATAGAAGAGTTTTAGAGCATCATCGCTTTGGGCCCATTTAGATCTTGTCGCATAGCTATTAATTCCATCGTTATCACCAAAAAGAAAATCTATGATTTTAATAAGTGATTCTGGAAGATATCGCCCTATTAACATTATTAGACGACCTAGAAGTCCGTTTCCATTCATATTTTCAGGGCTAATACTAATAGGTTCGCATATAACTACCTTTTTCGTACATTTTTTAACTTTCTCCACTAATTCTTTATGTTTCGGGAAGATATGATGCAATATATCACACAAAAGAACACAATCTACATCTGGATAATCTTGGTACTCAAATATATCCTTCTGTTTTAACGTAATATTTTTTGGTTTACATGTTCCTTTTTTCCAATCCTTCTTAATTTTTTCAAGAAAAACGTTGTTTAAGTCCCATCCTTCATATGAAATATTAGGTTTTAAAAACCGCGCTAAATAACCCGTCCCACAGGGTATGTCTAAAATCTTTTTTTCCCCGTCTGAGCACACCATACTTGCTAAGGTATTGTATTTCTTTTCTGAATTATGCAACCTTTGTGTTATGAAGTTATAGAAAAGAGGACTGCTATACATAATACTTTTAAATCCATCTATTTTTGTTTCTGTACTCATTGTTTATCAGACTCATTTAATCAATTAGTTAAATAATCTTATAATCTATTATCTAAGATTTATCTATATCCCCATATAGTTTAAAATGCTGGGATAATAGATTATTTCAATTAGAAACTATTTCTCTTTAATTATTGTAATAAAAGAACTTGTATTTAAGTTAACTAGAATTATCTTAAAAATCTATCTAAATACTCCAATAATCGAAGGGAAGAAATCTTATTTTCGATTAATGAATCAATCTCTATAAAAAATAAGCAAGATTTGATTTATAAACATAATAAAAACTATGAAAGCTTTTAACTAAAGAAGTCTTCTCTGACTTCATAGCGTTATTGTCTTTTTTTTTATTACGACACTCTAACTAATTTTAAAGAATTAGCAGGTTGATTGAAAGTATCATAATATACTAATGTTACGCTAGAAATGTGTTGACACCCTATTGACAATGTCAACATGTTATTGGCATATTATCCAAATATTTATCACGCTTAAATAAAAAACTACATATTATTATTTTGAGGTGGCTATGTGAGATATGGTTAGCATATTTGGAAAAAAAGATGAAGATGAACTGGCAGAATCGCCTAAAGAAACCTTAGGGTTCACAAAGGATTTTAGTTCGGTGATCCAAGACTTCCTTATTAAGAAATATGATTTCTCGAATTTAGACCAAATAGATGATATCAAAAAGCAATTGATGAATAGACGCGTGTTAATAATAAATGCGAATAAAATTTTAGAGAACGGAAAAGTTCCGGTATTAGAACTCAAACGTGCGATTGATGAGTTAAAACAATTTTTGAGGGAGAATGGAGGCTCTTTAGGACGTATAGGAGATAAATATCTAATTTTAACCCCAAATTCTCACATCCGAATAGCTAATTAGATGAACATACTTTTCTATTCGTAATTTTCACCCTGAATCTTTTTTCAAATTATTTTTCTCTTTTTACAAATTTTTAAAAATTAAATATTATTTTTACATTTTAAAATGATATTTGCTGGATAATTAGGTGAATCACAACGAACTTACCTATTGAACGAATCTTATTTATCTTTATTGGGGAATCCATTATAATATTTGGTTTTATATTTCTTCTAAATAAAATTCGTAAGAGAAGCTCGACAAAATTAAAAAAATATCTCATGGGTTTTTTTATATTCACGCTAATAGGGTTAGTTATAAATATTGTTCATAGTATTGCTTTTTTATTCGTTCAAAACAAAGAAATAATAATAATAATGCATCTAATGGCAAGTTTTTTCACCTATTATGCCTTCAGATTCTTAATTGCTATGAATGTCTTTCTAATTCAACCGAATTTTATAGATATGAAATCTAAAAAATGGTTATTTTTCTTGTTATATGGCGTTATATTAGCAACTGGATTGATTATAGGGTATTTCACTGATGCAATTGATATTTCAATTTATGGATATCCTGTATGGAATCTCTGGTTTTTTCTTTTTATCATAATAATAGTAGGGGGATGTGCAATAGTACCTATATTGGTATTATCATATAAGGTATTTTCAATGATGAAATATAAAATATTAAAAAGGCGTTATTTTTTGTTTTATGTTGGGATTTTTTGCTTTTCCCCTCTCCTATTTTTGATCTTTTTTTCGAATTATCTTGACATCTATTTCTTGAGATTAATAACAAGCGTCTATTCTCTCCTAACACCATTCTGGTTATATCTTATTTATTATGGAATTGCGAAGAATCTGGATTAAAAAAGTTAATTATCCCCAGTTTAATTTGATGTAAATAAAAAAGAAAGAAGAGAAGAAAAATCTTTAAATTAGTTCTTTTTCTGTTCTAAAATCTCAATAAAGCTTTCGATTTGATTAGTTATTTGGATTTCATTAAACTTTCGAGGATCGTTCATATCCCCTGTAATGATAAGACATGGAATATCATAATCCTCTTGCAAATGTCGTTTTAAATCGTACATCCCACATGAATTGGGTCTACATGATAGATTATTGTGGAGAACCACACCATCGATTTTCCATTCATCGACAGTTTCTTTAAATTTTTTGATTCTTGTGTCTAAATCGTATATATACCAGAAGCTAAGCATAAGCTCTGACATTGCCTCAATTGGTTTATTCAGAACCATCTCTTTTGTAACTTTAGGATTCATATATTTACTGAACGCATATGTATAAGTCTCGTAAACGATATTCGCTCCGTAGGTCTCTAAGGTGCTGAAATATTTTAATGCATGCCAGAATGGTATCCCTTCGAACATCAAGCGATATTTCTCATTTTCCAAAGCACCTATTCCGTTCTCAATTCGCTCTTGTGCCTCTCTATACATCCTCTTATATAATCGTATGGGTGCCTTTAGGCCAGGCATCGTGAAAAGTGGGAAAAGCCCTCCAAATGTATCTCGCGTTGAGAGCGGAGAAGGTTCATGCTTCCTTAATTCAAAAATATCTTGCCATAGTTTCCCTAATACATAGGAATTTTTAGCAACTTTCTTAGACTTTTCCATGTCGATTTCATGACCCGTAATATCCTCAACAAATTCTAAGAATTCCCATAATTGCTCTTGAACATACTTTTTATAATAATTATACTGTTTTTGGTTGGTATTACTTACAATATGGGGCACGTCAATCGAATAATGAGGGACGTTCATTCGTTCTGCCTGAGTTTGAAACCAATCTACATGTGTATCGCAAATCACATCACTCGATAACATAAAAGTAGGTTTTCGTGTACCTCCCTGAATCATATCTGCATCGCTTAATACAGCGCCAATATTTGTTTTAAAATAAGAGCATAAATCATACGAGAATCCTTCTTCCTCGGCGAGTTCAATGAAACCCTTAGAAAGTTTCTGGGCTGCCGACATAGTGGCCGAATTTTCGGGGAGCATTGGTTGGACATCCATCGCATACAACAATTCGACAGGAGTTCCAGAAGTTGCCCATGCTGTGGGTTTCCCATCTCTATATGCTTGCTCGATAGCGAGAATATGCCGTCCCATTATATTTTTTAATCCCTGAGTGGCTTCAAGAGCCTTACCTTTTCTTTGTGTTTCAATTTTTGACATGTTTTAATCCCTCCATATTATATAATTTCGGCAAATGCTTCAAACCTCGTTTTTAATTGTTTATAAGCTTCAGTATTATATTCTTTTTCAATAAAAAGATACGGAAGTCCTTTTTCTTTGAATTTTTTATTCATATAGGGATGATCATAGAGAATTGTTTCGCAAAACTTTTGGGCAATATTAACCACTCCATCAACTTGGTATTTATTAATTAATTCCCCTATGAACTCATACCGGGAGTGGGATGGAATCTTAGTTGAATATAATGGTTTATTGAAATGATAATCCGCAAGTGCTTGGAGAGGGTCGTCGTGCGATTCGTCGACCTCTGTCCAGAAATAATGTGTTCCGAGGCACAAGTCATCAATAACTATTTGATAACCCGATTCTTCCATATGCTCAAGAAAGCTAGTATCATCTATGAGAGACCCCGTGATAAGCACTTTCTTGAGATGTTTATTCGCAAATGGCTCTTTAGATCTGAGTTTTTCCAAGGTGCTCTCGAGCATTTCTAATGCTTTGTTTCTATCGCTAGTCATAACATCTTTGATGAGTTTGTGAAATTCTGAGCCCTTTAAGACCATTTTGCTTCGAAATTCCGAGATATCCCGTAACAAGTTCCGAATTTTGTTCATCAAACGAATATTTTCCCAGATTTTATCCACAGTAATTTCTATATTAAAATAATCCTCCATATGCATTAAAAATTCTTTCATATCGTCAATATAAAATTCCCTTGCAATTTTCGTTCGCTTCAAGGGACAATTGAGGAAGTGCATAAAATCTAAATCGACACAATCCAACCAAATATCAAATTGCCTATTTGTACAATCGCACCCATGAACAGAAACCATTCCCACTATATCGTTGTCAAGCCCTCTTAGTCCCTGCTCTAAAACATTACGAGACCATACACAATGAGTTGCGGGGACATGTTCATCAGCATGCTCATGAGTGATTGTTGGATCTCCAAAAAGTCTATAGGGAATAAAATCCGCCGCGAGAATAAGTTCTTCAGGAGTATCGACGCATGTGTCAATAATTCCAATCTTTTTCATAACTAACTGCCTACTAAATTATTCTATAATGTTTTTTCTTATTCTTTAAACTATTAAAAATTAATGATATTCAAATATAGTTTTGGTTTTTATCAATTTAGTAAGGATTCTCTGCATCAGAGAAAGTCTTTAAGGAAATCCTCCAATACATTCATATTTCATATCACGAAACTCATCTAAATTGCTTCTCCCGAATTCTAAATCTCAAAACCCCAAAATATTAATTATATAGTATTTTAATATTAGTAATTAGATTGAATATTTAATTTTCTTAGAGCAGCAAAAACTCGAGGTTCTCAAGGTTGGCAATTCAACGGACATTATCGAAAGCAATTCTTAAAGAAGAGGTCAGAATCAAGCTTAAAATCTGGAACACCTATCTCACTGGAAAACTTGTTAAATTTGATAATTACATGAATTTAATTGTTGAGAATGCGAAAGAGATTTATTTCGGTCGAGGTGGAAAAAGAAGTAAAGACCTTGGAACCGTTATGATTCGAGGCGCTTCGATTATCCTAATAGGGCAAGATCGACAAAAACTCATGTTTTCTGATTCTGACTCTAAAGAGGATAAACTCTTGCATCGAAAAGAGGAAGATGAAGAAGACGAAGAAGAATAACTGAGAGGTGAAAACATATGGGAAAAGGAACAGCCAGTAAGGGAAAAAAAAATAAGACGGCCACACATACAACTTGTCGAAGGTGTGGAAATCATTCCTTCAACAGACGGAAAGGATATTGTGCTAGTTGTGGTTTTGGAAAATCTGCAAAACTTAGAAATCCAAGCTGGAGAAATCGCGTACGTGCATCAAACGGAAACAAAAGCTTTTGTAAATAGTCAGATCTATTCGACGACAATTTTTACTTTATTTCTATGTATTTTATAATCTCTTAGTGAATTTATATATATTAAAGACCTCACGTATCATAGATCTAAGTAAATAGGTTCATTAGAACAGCTAGAAATAAATATTAATAAAGAGAAATACGATTTTTGGATTATTCACTTAAAATTTTGTTTTTAAGCAATTTTGTTTTAACTTTTTCGTTTTTACAAGACCACACATATTTTTTTATATCCACATTTTCTTAACTTACATACAAATATTAATTCAACTTAATATCGAAAGGTACTTACGTAATGGAAGCCATCATTATCGATAGATTAAACGAAGAACTCCGGAAATTAGAGTTTACCGGAGGGATAATTGGAACGGCGGTAGTGAGGAAAAATGGGCTACTTATCACTTCACGATTACCACGAGATATTGATGAAAGAAAATTCGGCGCGATGGCTGCAACGATTCACGGTGCGTTTGAGACTGCACTTACACATATCGAAGGAGAGTACATAAATCATATAACAATCGAACTAGAAGGGTATGAATTAATTGTAATGGGATTAGATAAATTAATCTTGATCTCATTATTAGAGAAAAACAAAAACTTAGCGATTGCTCTCATTGAGATGGAGCAAACGCTTAATAAATTTAAAACCATAATAAATAATTGAAGATCATGTTGAATCAAAAAGAATTTGAAAGATATTCTAGACAGATACTTTCAGAATCAATAGGAGAAGAAGGTCAACAAAAATTATCTAAAATAAAAATACTTCAAATCGGAACTGGAGGATTAGGATCTCCCTGTGCGCTATATTTGACGGCTGCAGGAATCGGAGAATTAAGAATTATTGATAGTGATACTGTTTCTATTTCAAATCTACAACGACAAATTCTGTATAGTGAAGCAGATGTCGGAAGGGAGAAGGTGGAGGTGGCAAAAGAACGCTTATCGTCATTAAACTCATCAGTGAATATAAAAGCCTATAAAGATTACGTGGATGATGAATCAATAAAAAAATACATCCATGATATTGATTTTCTTATAGATTGTAGCGATAATATGAAAACAAAATTCCTTGTAAACAGAACAGGAATTCAAAATAATATTCGCACTGTTATTGCGGGGATAAAAGACTTTTATGGTCAAATCCTCACAATCAATCCGAAAGAAAGTGCGTGTTATCAATGTGTCTTTTCAGAGCCTGAAGACGAAGAGGAATCAGAAAGTCCTCTCCCAGTGATTGGAGTAACTGCGGGGATTTTGGGTACATTAGAAGCATTAGAAGTAATTAAAACTGTACTTGGCCTTCCAAATTTGGAGAATCAGCTCCTAATGGTAAATCTGCTTAGTATGACGTTCAATAAAATTAAAGTATTAAAGGATGAGAATTGTTTTTGCTATTGCAGTGAATGAAAGAAAAATAAAGAGATTTAGTTAGAAATAATTTGGATTTTTCTCGAAAAATTTTTTAAACGCAGCACCATTTTTTACATACTCCCCAGAGGTTTTTGCTCCTTGTAATTTCCCCGTATAGATACCTTCTTTTTTCGTTTCCGCGGGTATCCCCACAGCTAAGCTACGTGAGGGAATTTCCTTATTTAATAAAACGGCACCAGCAGCTAATACAGAACCTTCGCCTAGTTTTGAATTGTGTAAAAGATTAGAGCCTATTCCCACAATACATCCATCCCCAATCTCGCAGGGGCCATGAACCATAGCATGATGTCCTATAATGCAATCAGCACCGATTTTTACACTCCTACCCATCTCTAGATGAATGGTTACATTTTCTTGGATACTTGTATTCTCTCCTACCTTTATTGTTCCCCAATCTCCTCTTAGAATCGCTCCGAACCAAATATTAACACCCTCCGCCAGCTCAACATCACCTATAACCATTGCGTTAGGGGCAATAAAAACAGATTCATGAATTTTCGGTTCTTTACCCGTCCGAGGACTTGGCATTATTGGCATATTTTTACTCCTTCTCTATTGTTTTTATTAATTATTATCAAAATCTAATGTTTTTAATTATGTAAAAGTTCTAACTCATTTTATTGTTTGGTTTAATTTGATAAGCAGAAAGCAGATTAAAGGTTATCGCTAATATGTAATAAAATAAAATCCCCAGAGATTCGAGATCTAATGGTATGATGAAATTCGAATTCACTATTATCCATATATATTCTGAAATTAAATTCGAAATCTCATAATTTAGTTCCTTCAAAAATTCTCAGATTTTTTTCAACAATAGTGGTTATAAATTAATTTAACTTCTCAAGTCCAAAGAATTTTAATGAGAGTTTTAAAAATTCTTTTAATTTTTTAAGAATTATTAGAAATAATAAAAAAGAAAAATGGTTGAAAGATCTTGGCGAATTTGGAATACAATAAAGACTTGGAGCAAAAATATTCATATTTAAGTAGAACGATAAATGAAGAATTTATTAATATTCATCCCATCCAGAGAGGAGGATTACTAACCCCAGAAGCACATAAGGCATTGGTCGCTTATGCTGATGGCTATAGTTTGTGTGATAATTGTCTGAAAGGACGAATTGATAAGATCGAAAATCCTCCGGTCGTGGATTTTTTGGGAGATATGTCGAAATATCTCAATATTGATAATGTGATGCCCACCGCCGCCGCAAGAAAATCCAAGCAAATCGCAATGTCAGTACTCGCTGAGAGATATCCTGAACGAAAAATGGTGGTTGTTGACAGTTTAGCACATTACACTACGTACCTTGCAATTGAAACGAATAAGTTAAAGGTAAAAGAAGTCCCTCACAAGGGTTACCCAGAATACAAATTAATGAGCGAGGATTTTGAGAATGTTATTAATGAAGTCCAAAAGGAAGAAGGTGTATTACCTCTCTTGGTAATTTTAACCCATGTAGATTACAAATACGGCAATTATAATAATCCAAACCCAATTGGAAGAATATGTGAACAATACGACATCCCATTTTTATTGAATACTGCTTATTCGGGGGGTATCTTACCCATAGATTGTGATGATGCGAAAATCGATTTTATCGCTTGCAGCGGGCACAAGTCAATGGCATCATCGGGTCCAATTGGACTGCTCGGGTTTAAAGACGACTATTACGATGATGTAATGGTCCATTCGAAAATTCAAGGAAATTTGACAAACAAGTCTTTCTCAAATAAAATTTGTACTTTCATGGGCTGTCCTCCCGTTTATGGCGCACCTCTAATTACTTTGATGGCGAGCTTTCCGACAATTGTGAAAAGAACTCAGCAACAATTCGTTGAAGAGGAATCGAAAAAGGCGAATTATGTAATTGAGAAAATACAAAAAATCAAAGATTTAAAAGTATTAGGTAAACTCCCAAAAGTTCATCCACTCACCAATATTGAGACTAAGTGTTTTGAGAAAGTTGCTAAATCTCATCCACGCAGAGGATTCTTCCTTCGAGATGAGTTCAAAGAAAGAGGCATTCTCGGATTATTACCTGGAATTTCTAAAGAGATTAAATTCAATACATACGGTCTTACTTGGGAGCAGGTCGAGTATTTTGCAGATTCCTTTATAGAAATCGCCAAAAAATATAACCTAGTGTAATTTGTTTCATATTTGATGATTCTTAATAAGTTTTAAATAGTCTGAACACTCTAAATTTATTTTAAAATAAATTATTTTCACCTCTAAAAAATGTTCACCTATCTCTTTAAGCCTGTAAAAAATTGTGCAGATTTATATATTCAAATTCTCTTAATATATATGAACATCACCAGAGATAAATCTATGATAAGAATAATAACCACCCAAAATCAATTCAAATCGATTTAAGGTAAATCATGGCAAATACAAACAATTTAAGAGATAGTGGGATTAATATTGTTGGCCAGATTCCTTGGGGCACACACTTTTGCTATTTTTACTATTCAGTTGAGGATCTCTTAAATCTTTTGCTTCCCTATATAGTTGAGGGTTTAATCTCCAATGAGATATGTATCTGGATAACTTCAAATGAAATTAATGTTGATGATGCACATGATTTAATCATAAATGAATTAAATGGAGTGTTATCCAAGGTAAATTTAAAGGAGCAATTAAAGATCATTGATTATAATAACTTCTTTTTCGAAAACCAATCGATAAGTGATGAAAATCCAATTAAATTATTAGATAAATTCCTCGAAAATCGAGTAGCACATAAATATGAAGGTATAAGAATTACTGGGGATACAAATTGGTTAAGAAAAGGGGATTTTGAAGATTTCATGTGTTATGAATTAAAGATGGATAATGTCAAAAGAAAATTGAATTTGATGATGCTTTGTACGTATCCAATCAATAAATTTATCAAGGCGGATGTTTTGAATATCGCAAATACTCATGATTTTTCAATCTTTGATAAGAATGATGGTTTAAAAATTATAAAAAGTTCGGAAAGAGAAGAAATAGAACAACAAAAAAGAGAAATTCAATTACAAATGCAAAATTTACAGCGTATAAATAATATAGGCGTGCTTACAAGCAGCATTGCTCATGATTTCAACAATCTTCTTTCGATAATAAAAAGTTATGCTGATATGGCTCGAATGGAAATTGAAAGCGATGACCAAATCAATGGCTATCTCAACGAAATTAGTCTGTCTATTAAGAGTTCCGCAAAATTAATTCATCGACTACTGATGTATAGTAAAGAAGAATCACATCAAATGGATTTAGAAATAATAAATATCAATGATATTATTAAAGAACTGTTAGAAATGATGAATTATTTCATCGCTGAGAATATCATTATCCTTACTGAATTAGATTCCAATCTTCCAACAATAGAAGCCGATGTGGGGAAAATTGAACAAATCCTTATAAATCTCATAATAAATGCCAGAGATGCATTACCAAATGGAGGTATAATTAATATAAAAACCTTATTTCATAGAAGGGATGATTTAGATCGTATCCCAAAAGATTTGGAAGGAGGAAAAAGTTATATACAGATATATATAGAAGATAATGGCATTGGGATGGATAAACATACATTAGATAATATTTTTCAACCCTTTTTTACTACTAAAGACGAAGGAAAGGGTACTGGGTTAGGATTAACAATTGTAAAAACATTCACAGAACATCATAATGGATGGGTTGATGTGGAAAGTGAAGAAGGGCAAGGAAGTATTTTTCGCGTATTTCTACCTATAAATCTAGAATCCTAAATCATATATCTTAAAATCTAGCATTAATTATTTGTTATAAAATTTTCTTCATTGCCTCAAATCAATATCGAGGTGAATAATTATGGAACTGAGTCAATTGCAGAAAGATATTGTTGAATTAAAGAATCAGAAGGATGTTACGATTTTAGCCCATTACTATCAAGAACTCGGAATACAGGAAATAGCCGATCATTTAGGAGATTCTCTGGGTTTATCGCGTATCGCGAAAGAAAAAGCAAAAACCAAGTATATCATTTTTGCTGGTGTACTTTTTATGGCGGAAACTGCATCAATCCTGAATCAAGATAAAAAAATACTCATTCCGTCCCTTGAAGCCTGTTGTCCTTTAGCGAATTTTTTAAATCGAGATATAGTGAATCAATACAGAAAAGAATATCCCGAACTTCCGGTAATTACTTATGTTAACAGTACGGCTGAAGTTAAAGCAGAATCTGATATTTGTTGTACCTCATCAAATTCTGTGAACATTGTTAAAAAGATAAGTAAAGAGTTTGGGGTGGATCAGGTATTATTCGGGCCCGATAAGAATTTAGCTGAATATGTTGAGGAACGAACTGAAATTAACGTGATAAAAATACCGGGGAAGGGGCATTGTTATGTGCATTCCCATTTATCCATAGATGATATCCAAGGAGTAAAAGAGGACCATCCTAGTGCTCAAGTTTTAGTTCATCCAGAATGTGAGAAAAATGTGAGAGATTTTGCAGATTATATTGGATCAACCGCGGGAATTTATAGCTTTGTAGAAGAACATCATATTGACCAAAAAGAATTTATTATTGGAACGGAAAAAGGATTATTGGAACGATTAACAGTTGATTTTCCCAGAAACAATTTTTATTTAGCCTCAGATGGGCTTATATGTGAGGATATGAAAAAGAATAAGCTGGAAACAATGAGAATGTTATTGAAAGATTTAGATAATAATAGGTATGAGGTAAAAGTTCCCGAGGATATTGCCGAGAAAGCATATATTCCCATTGAAAAGATGCTCAAATTCTCCTCCTAAAACTCAAATATATTAATTTTCCTTTATCTGTGTATGGCAGATTGGACATTCTTCCCAATTAAGTGATACCTTTGCTTCACAATCGGGATTCGGACATATGATTAGTTCTTCTTGTTTTAAGAGTGCTTGTTTATATTCGATACTGGCTTGATTGGCTTTATCAATGCTTTTTAACAGATTTGAGATTTCGAATTTATTTCCACATCTTGTGCATATTTTGGAAATGTCTCTTCGAAGGATTGATTTTCCACAATTCGGGCAAAAGCCTTTAATCTTATCTAATAGTTCCTCTAATTTCTCTTCATGAGATTCAGAGATAGATACAATATTCAGATCTTCGTATTTCTCTGATCCTTTGATTATATTGACTAAGGAATTGACCCCCTCTTCGGATTTTGCTAGCTTCTCTGATTGGACCACCATATCCATTAAAAAGGTTTTGGAAAGTCCCATTTCCATCGCAGTACGAATTATTAATTTTTCAATCAGCATTTCAAACGGTTCTTGGATTTTGTCCCATATTAAGTTCATTTCTATAAGTTTGTCTGCTATTTGCTCTGCCATATTATCTAAATCGTAAAATTGGCGATATCCTTTCAGATTTATATGAATAATCTCCTCAATAAGCTGATCTTTAATTAAACGATTGGTGGTGGTGCCTAAAATATCATCCTTATGGAAAAAAAACACATCCTTGTCTCTGGTGAACATATAAAATCCAAAATCGCTCGACATGATCTTATCCACATAAAAATCAATCCGCAACCTTTTCACGCTATAATATTTACAAAATTCATTGATCTCGAACTTATAATCCCGTGTTAAGACTGAATTTAAAAACATATAAAATAATGCTAAAAATAATTCCCGGTTCTGATTCAATTTAAAAAAATCATCCCCGATTTTTGAAATCTTTCGAAGTATTTGGAAGAGAATCGATTCTTCAACACCTATTTGATTGTAAAAATCGATTAATTCCGAAGTTCTAATAACAGTATCATTTATCTTGTTTCTATCAAACACTTCATTTTCATTAATAGCTTGATCCTCATTAAGCTTTTCAATCCCTTTTTCAGTTATGAAATAGTGAGGAGATTTCTCATAAATTCTTTTTTCGATATTATTTTTTTGAAGGTGGATTTTTATGTATTTTGAAAGTGTAGATTTACTCATCTCGGCTTTTTCTTCTAAATCAGAGAATCTATGGGGCCCCAAGTTTTTTAAAATGAATAGAATGCGTTTATCATATTCGAGTTCTTCGATTATATCTGAAATACTTTTTCCAATTTCTTCAGAGATATTACGACTCTCCATATGTATATAATTAAAAACTAAGTACTTAAACTTGAACAAAAGTGTTGATAATATTTATTATAGTTCGAACCTAAAGGTGGTAGGCGAACTTAATTTTGGATTGAGAATTATGAGCATAAAATCCCATAATCCATAATTAATAACACTTAGCCAATAAATTTATATAATTTCGGTTTATACCTTAAATCGAACGCAATCTATTGAGAAGGTATCCGAATCTCGTCAAAAAATAACTCACAAGTAAAAATACTTATGTCTGTAAATAATCCTAATTTAATGGAAAGGTTAAATAAAATAGAAAATCGATTGGATGAATTGGAAAAAAGAATTTCAAATTTAGAGAAACTATTGAGGAGATCTCCCGGTCCATCGGATCGGCGTCCTTTTCCCGGAAAGGGTCCAAAGCCTCCAGAGCCGTTTAAATTTTAGGGGAATTTAAAATCCATAATTCCAACAAAAGAGGGAGGAGATAATGTCAGATAATAATGAATTTAATATTCCAGAAAACAAACAAGAAGCGAAACAACGCATACAAGATTTAAGAGAAGAAATTAGATATCATGATAAAAAATATTTTGTTGAAAATCAACCCGTAATTAGCGACGCGGAATACGATGACCTTGTGAGAGAATTAGAAGCCTTGGAGGAGGCATATCCAGAATTTATTACAGAAGATTCACCCTCCCAACGCGTTGGAGCCGGGGAGATTGACGAATTTCAAACGGTTGAGCATAAATCAGTAATGTTAAGCTTAGATAAAGCCTTTAATTATGAAGAATTAAAAGATTTCGACGACAGAGTGAAAAGAAATTGGAAACAAACCGAGGTTGAGTACGTAGTTGAGACAAAAATAGATGGATTAGGGGTTGCTCTATTATATGAAGATAAATCATTAAAAAGGGGGGCTACTCGAGGGGATGGTGCCAGGGGGGATGATATTACTCCTAATATTCGTACAATCCATGCGATACCTTTAAAACTCTCTGAAGAATCTATTCTAAGCAACGCAGAATTCCGAGGAGAGGTTTATATGCCTCGAGAAGCTTTTGAAGAGATGAATGCGAAGCGATTAAAAAAGGGAAAAGAACCGTTTGCTAATCCAAGAAATGCTGCTGCGGGGACGGTTCGAACAAAGGATCCCAAGGTTGTAGCAAAACGACCATTAAATATTTTCATTTATTCGATGAGTTATTATGAAGAAGGAGATTTTTCAACTCATGAGGAAACTATAGAGGAAATGAAAAAAGCGGGATTAAGAATAAATAAATACGTGGTAAAGAGAGGAATTGATGATGTTTATAAGTATCTACAAGAATTTGAAGAGCAAAAAGATGCTTTAAATTATGAAATCGATGGAATGGTTATTAAAGTTAATGATCTGGAAGCACATAAAATACTTGGACATACTACTCATCACCCAAGATGGGCAATTGCGTATAAATATCCTCCTACGAGAAAAACGACGGAAATCAAGGACATACGTATCTCTGTGGGAAGAACTGGGAAATTGACCCCAATTGCGATTTTGAATCCTATCGAATTATCAGGGACGACGGTCGGAAGAGCATCACTCCATAACGAAGATGAAATCGAAAGAAAAGATATCCGCATCGGGGATGTTGCACTAATCCAAAAGGCAGGTGAGATTATCCCCCAAGTGGTAAAGGTAATAAAGAATAAACGAGATGGAAGTGAAGAAAGGTTTCAAATGCCCCATACATGCCCGGTTTGTGGCAGCAAAGCAAAACGTTTTGGTGATGAAGTTGCACGCCGATGTGTGAATGCTCAATGCCCCGCTCAAGTAAAGCAAAGGATTGAGCATTGGGGTGAGAGAGGTGCAATGAATATCAAAGGATTAGGCCCAAAACTTTTAGATCGGCTTGTAGATAATGGAGTAGTGAAAAATATTGCTGAGATATATAAATTGAGCGAGGATGATTTAGCAGATATAGAACGGATGGGTCATAAATCGGCTCAGAATCTATTAGAAGAAATCGAAAATAGTAAAAGTATGGGATTAAGTAAAGTATTATATGGTCTAGGGATTACATATGTAGGTGATCATGTCGCCAGAGTGCTAACTAAAAAATATAATTCTATTGATGATTTAAAGGATGCGAATAAAAAAGAATTAGAAGAAGTAGAAGAAATTGGGCCCAAAATAGCTGAAAGTGTAGTTTCTTTTTTTGAGGAAGAAAAAAATAGAGATCTCATAGAAGAATTAAGATCTAATGGAGTAAAAATGGTAACAGAAAAGGAAAAGAAACGCCAATTTTTAAAAGGAAAAAAATTCGTATTCACTGGAGCGCTGGAGACATATACACGGGCAGAAGCATCCGAAAAAGTACGTGAAGTAGGAGGAAGGGTTACTTCAAGTGTAAGCGGAGAAACAGATTATCTCGTTGTTGGAGAGGATCCTGGATCTAAACTAGCAAAAGCAAAACGGGAAGGAACACAAATATTGGATGAAGAACAATTTTTAAATATGTTAAAAACCCATAAATTACCTTGAATTGGATTTCCTCTGAATTTGGGATTTGAAAAGTTTTAAATGTATTATTTTTGAAAAAAACTCTCTTGAACCTTAGTTCGCGTATTTCAACAAGAGTATTTTAATATTTTTAGTCAATCTTATTATTAAGAATTATTACTAAAATAACATTTAAAAAAAGAGGTTAGAGTATGACACAATATCGTTTTAGATTAACAGGGGTTCCTCCGGATCAAGCCATCAAACAAATTGAGATTGATCCAAATCAGTCAATTGGGGAGATCAAGAAGACTGTGCAAAGAGAATATAAGCTTAACCCAATTCTCGCTATACAGTTTATATTTAAGGGAAAAGTATTGCCTGATGATTTAAAGTTCTCCAAGATTGGTATCCATCCGAAGAAAGATGTGATAACCGTTATGGCTACGCAAGCTGGCGGTTAAGCTCCGCCCAGCTTATAGCCATTGAATTAATTTTTTTTAATTTTATTATCTTCATATTTTTGCATTGATACTTAAAATTTTTTTATTTCAAGCTTTCTGATAGGAATTTCTATTGGAAGATATAAGATTTTTAGTTTAAACCTAGAGATTGCTATCAATCAAATCGTCTAGGATGTAGTAATGGACAAAACCGAGATTTAATTTATACATGGTAAAATGAGAGTTTTAAATATAGAAAAATAGGAAGAAGGAGAGAATATAAAAATATATTTACTAGTCTAATTATAAATATTTGAGGGGAAGGGATAGGAAAAACCAAAAGATAAAAATCACAATCACACACCATTAGGAAATATATTTTTACATATCTGAAATAGTATAGGTGGTATTTAAATTCAAAGTCTAAAATTTATAAAAACCCCAAACTCTGCTAGTAAGGACTTAAAATAGCCCCGCAAGAATAGACTATAAAAAAAAGTGATTTGATGGATAAATAAGAGCTAAATCTGAAAGATTAAGGGAAAAAGTGAGTATTATTCAAAACTTTTGAATTTTTCCCTTTTTGCTCCACAAATAGGACATTTATCTGGAGCATCTCCTTCTAAGGTAAAACCGCAAACTTCGCATACTTGAACAGAATCTAACTCAACATCATCTCCAGCTTCTACGGCTTTTTTTGCTTTTTCATAAAGTTTTTTATGCTCTTTTTCTGTATTCAAAGCCCATTCAAAAGTGCGCACAGCACCGTCCTCTCCTTGAAATTGTGCTGTTTCGATATAGACGGGATACATTTCCATGATTTCAAAGGCTTCGCCATCTATGCCCAGTTGTATGTTCTTAAGGGTATTACCCGGTCCAAAGGCCCCCATACTATTGGCGACAAAACCATCATTCAGATGATCAATTTCTCGATAATGATCGCCTGCGTGGATATATTCGGCGTGTGAAATTGCTCTAAATAACCGAGCAACATTAGCATATCCCTCCTTTTCAGCGGTATTTGCGAAGTGTAAATATCTCATATGCGCCATACTTTCTCCGCCGAAAGCATTAATCAAATTTTGTTCTGTCATTTGTTTCATTTTCTTCATCCTTTTAACTATAGCAGTGTAATTTTCTTCTTATCCATGTAAATTTGGAACAGTTTTTAAAAATTTTTTTAATAATTAAGAAAAGGATTCCCAAAACAATCTAATAATTATAACTTGTAATTATCAAATTCTAAAACTAATATAATGTGGTGGGGTTATAAAAAAAATGAAGATGGTCAGTTATTTTTTAAATAAATTCATAATATGTCCGCCTATAGCCGCAACGAGACCAGCAATAGCTGCCAAGCACATTCCAGAGAGTAAATTCCAAATATTAGTTCCCGCATTACCAATTTGGACACCTCCGATAAATGCTACTAACCCACCGATAACAGCAACCATAATACCAATACATTTCACACTTTTTATGTAATTTTTTCATTCAAAATACTTACCTTTTTATTATTTTAATGCTAAAAATTACAAAATAGGTTGTATTTGATTAGTTAATGCAATAAAATTTTGATAAAATTTAGGATAAGAACCATCGGTGATAAAATTTAAGCAGATCCAAAAATTAATCTAAAAGGAAAATCTTTATCGGCTTTTTTGGTTTATAATGAGGTTAAAGAAATGAGTTTTAGTCTTTGATGCGGGATTTAAAATAGTTTTGGGGGTCTCTACCGCGAATTTTCCTATATAAGTCCTCCAACACGGGTGGCACGGAAGAGAAACAATTCCCTTTGAGTTTAGGCAGCCTTTTCAATCCGATTAGCCCGTTGGGAAGAGTGCTCAGCTGATTATTCTCGAGATTGAGCTCGTATAACTTGGAGATGTTTCCCAAGGAACCCGGGATTGAGATGAGGTTATTGTTGTTTAACTTTAGATATTTCACGTTATCGAGATTGCCGATAGTTTCCGGCAGTTCGGTAAGCTTATTCGAACTCAACTCAAGGTATCGAAGGGAACAAAGGTTCCCTATAGAATCGGGAATATGTTTGAGCCTGTTATGGTCCAATTCTAACTTTTCCAGATTGCGGAGGTTGCCG
>WJIN01000070.1 GCA_014730295.1 Promethearchaeota archaeon
ACAGAATAGTAATACCCCACGATATATTTTTGGGTTTAAAGCTTTCCCTCCAAGATACACGAAAATGGAGACTGGCCAAAACCAAATCAAGTCACCCATTTCATGACCTAAATAAAACAACAATAAACCTATTGGCTCTTGAAAACTGATTTCTAAACTAACCATTAAACCCAAACCGATGCCGGCCCACCAGAGAGTCCAAAAAGGGTTTGATAAACTCACAATTATTCCGCCTAAAAAGCTATTTCCAGTAAAACCTTTCATGTCTTCTTCTTTTATTTCCGCAAGATTAATATCAATGGGTCTATTATAGATATCCTTTATAACCACGGCGCCGAAAAATATAAGTAAAATCCCTCCAACAATTCCAATTGTAGTATATACGATTACATTCTGAAGAAAAAAGGACGCCCCAAGTAAAAGAGCGATTATTAGACCGAATTCCAAGGTGGCATGCCCTAATGTGATAAGTAATCCCGCCAAATATCCTCGCTCTCCTTTTAAAGATCGATAAATAGTAAACGTCAGGACGGGTCCAGGAGATAATGCTCCCGTTAATGCAACAAGGAAAGAGACAAAAAAGATATTAATCATAATAAGAATAATGTAGTCTAAAATTAGAAATTATTCTCTAATTTGACCGCTACCATAGATTATATATTTTGTGGAGGTAAGTTGATTAACACCCATAGGACCCCGAGCATGCAACTTCTGGGTAGAAATGCCTATCTCTGCTCCAAGTCCGAAAACACCTCCATCAGTCAGCCTCGTTGCTGCATTAACATATACAGCCGCCGCATCAACTCTGTAAAGAAATTCTCGTGCATCTTGATAATTTTCCGTAATAATGGATTCTGTATGTTTTGAATCATATTTGGTAATTATATCGATTGCTTCATTGATGTTTTTAACGACTCTTATGCTAATTTTGAGTGATAAATACTCTGCGCCCCAATCTTCCTCTGTGGCGGGAATCACATCAGGCACTAATTCTTGGGTTTCTCTATCTCCTCTTACTTCTACGCCATTTTCTCTCAATAATTTCACAATCCTTGGAATATATTCCTCCTTGATACTTTCATGGATGATTAATTTATCCAAGGCATTACATACCGCCGGATAAGAGCACTTTGAATTGATGATAATTCTATCAGCCATATCAAAATCCGCATCGTAATTTACAAAAATACTCACGATACCTATCCCAGTTTCAATCGTGGGTACCAAAGAATTTTGGACCACTTTTTGAATTAAAGTCTCCCCTCCACGTGGAATAATCACATCTATATATCCTTTTAATTTCAGCATCGTGTCTACATATGCTCTATCCGTCTCTCTAATTACTTGTATACAATTTTTAGGTAATCCTTCTGAGACTGCGGCATTATGAAGGATATCCGCAATAGCAATATTGGAATTGATGGCTTCGCTCCCCCCTCGTAAAATTATCGCATTACCCGATTTTATACATAATCCTGCGGCGTCCGCAGTTACATTAGGTCGGGACTCATAGATAATTCCAACTACTCCCAAGGGAACTCGAATCTTCCCGATATCCATCCCGTTTGGCCTTCTCCACATAGATACGATTTCATTGATCGGATCGGGAAATGCAGCTACCTCTCTTAGTCCATCTGCGATTTTATGAATTTTTTCTTTATTTAAAATCAATCGATCAATTTTAGATTGTTCTAAATTATTTTTTTTGGCGTTTTCAAGATCTAATGAATTCGCTTTTATAATAGAATCTGTGTGTTTCTCGAGATCGTCTGCCATTCGATTTAGGGCATTATCTTTCATTGTGGTTGATGAATTTTTTAATTTAAACGCAGCGTTCTTTGCCTTTTCTCCAATTTCTTTCATTTGATTCTCTATAGACATAATACTTTCATAAGTTTTGATTGCTCTATAAAGGGTTAAACAACCACAAATTAAGTAATTTTCTATTTCAAATATTATGAAATTTTTTTAAACTTTAATATGAAATAGGTATATACAGAGTCAACAAGCATCAACCAGAGTTTAGATACTTTTGATATCTCCGACCTTTACTAGGATTTCATCATATTGAATCGGCTTTAAGACCGATATCTTCTAGACCTTATAGATTTTAACCTAATTTTTTAAAAATTATTAAGGATTACGCTAGTATAAGTATAGATGAAAACTATAATAAATTTAAAAAAAGGGTTAAGAAAAATGCCATTTGATGTGACTTTTAACGAGAATAAGGATAGGCTCTATTATAATATCGATGGATATATTTCGAATGAGGAAGTAGAGGAGATTATGGAAGCTATGGATGATTTTCTCGGTGAACGAGATACAAAATTCACAGCACTCATCGATATGAAAGATTTTCGCGTTTCGGAAGATGTTGAAGAAGCTGCTAAATCAATTCAGCAAGTTATTAAATCTGGTAAATTATTGGCCGACGCGTTCATAGTTTCTCAATCTTCAATTGGTCAAATGCAATTTGAACAAATTGAAAAAGACACAGAAGCAAAAACTCTGAGAAAAGTATTCGATAATCAAGAAGATGCGGAACAATGGCTAGATTCCGTTGCCTAACATCTTAATATTAATTAAATTATTATTCTTCAAAATTTTTCTTTTTTTCCTAATTATTCGTTTCCTCTTTCAAATCCGTAAAATAAGTAATGTATAAGACTCTAATAACTATATAGCCCAGTAAATGCCTTCAGAATAAACTTTCTGAGAATTATACAATTATGTATCTCTATATTATACACATAAGTCGAATTATTTATGTTTATGTTTTTTTTGATTATTCTATGTTATTATAACATACATACTTAGAATCAGAATTGTTAAAAAAATCCGTTTTTATTATTAGATCAAATTATTTAATACACACACCAATAAAAAGACCAAGTTGAAAAAAAAATGCCTTTCGATGTAACCTATAACGAGGATAAGGATAGGCTTTATTATAAGGTCGATGGATTCATTTCAAATGAGGATGTAGAAGAGATTATGGAAGCCATGGATGAGTTTCTACGAGATCATGAAGGAAAATTTACCGCAGTCATCGACATGAAAGATTTTAAAGTATCTGAAGATGTTAAAGAAGCAATCAAATCAATTCAACAAGTAATTAAATCAGGAAAATTACTTGCTGATGCATTTATTGTTGCTCAATCTTCGATTGGAAAAATGCAATTCGAGCAAATTGAAAAAGATACAGAAGCAAAAACTGAGCGAAGAGTCTTTTCCAATCAACAAGATGCCGAAAAATGGCTTGATTCAGTAGCATGAATTCCGTATTTCAATGGTAAAAAAGCCATTTTTTCATATTTTTTATTTTATTACTTCACTATTTTTTTGTCTATGAATCTTTAAAGAGTCAATTATTCTATTTTTGAGCAACAAAATAAGTTCCGATTTCTTTTCCTGCTAATATATCTTCTAAGGAAATTCCATCATAGCTCGTAATGATAGCGGGAATTCCAATATTTATCAATTTTTTGATGGTATTTATCTTGCTTTTCATTCCTCCAAATGTAATGCCTCCATCGATATCTTCTACTATTTTTTCGATTTTATGATCAATTTCTTCTACGGAGTGAATGATTTCGGCATCTTCATGGATTTTCGGATTTTTGTCACATAAACCTTGCACATCTGTTAGCATGATAAGTAAATCAACAAATAATAAGATGGAAACTAACCCAGAAAGTTTATCATTATCCCCATAGCTCAGTTCTTCAATGGCAACAGAATCATTTTCGTTAATTACGGGTACAATTCCTTTTTCCAATAAAACTTCTAAAGTATTCCTGGTATTTGCCCGTCTGGTTGAGTCTTTCATATCGTCTGCAGATAATAACACTTGGCCTACATGGAGCCCATACTTACTAAATTCTTCTTGATATATCTTCATTAGATGGATTTGCCCTACTGAGGCTAAAGCTTGGAGCTTTTTATAATCTGAGGGGCGTTTTTTTAGACCTAACTTCGCTAAACCGCAGCCAATCGCGCCACTACTCACGATTATAATCTCATACCCCTCTTCTATTAATTCAGCAACTTCTTTTACAAAAGTCTGGATTTTGTCACAATAAATTTCAGCAACTCCGTCTGTAATCATCTGTGTAGAAATTTTCACAACAATTCGCTTGATTTTAGAAGGAAAGGTCCTAATTGCTATCATCCAAAAAGAATTAATTGAAATATATGATTAAAGTATAACAGCATAAAATTTAGATTTTAGGTTTTTATCTCTCTAAAAAAGAATAACTAGATTACTTCAATAAGTTCAATCTTATCAATTTCTAAGATATTGCGTTAAAAATCATCGTTACGGCGATTGCAATTACAATTAGCACAATAAGAATTGGAAGCATAAAAAGAAGAAAATTCCATGAACTTTTTATCCAAAATCGGTTCCACGATTTGACCCCTTCTTCCCAATCCTTCTTGGTCTTTTCTTGCCAATTCTTAAAATCGGTTTCAATTCTCTTCTTATTAGCCTCCCACTGCTCTTTAGATTCAACATGAAGCTTAGTAAGATTGGCGTTCCATTCTTGCAATTTGTTATCCCAGTTGTGTTTCACATCTTGGAAAAATTTTTCTACGTGTTGTTTATTCTCATTCCATTTCTCAATATTCTGCCGAGATTGCTCCTCTAAGGAGCGTTGAAATGTCTCGAAATTATTTTTCATTGTATTAACAAAATCGTTCCATCCTTTCGTTATTGGATTTTCTTGAGGAGGTTTTTTTTCTTCCTCATTATTATTATTACTCATCTTATTCAATTTTAAGTTTATTTTCTACGAGTAATATATTAAATTATTATCTTAAATTTTTATAGCATTCTATAAGTAAGTATTTACAATTTTCAGACTTTTGGGTAATTTTTTGTTGAATTCTGAAGCCTTTTCACCGTTATCTTTTTTTATTGAATATTGTTTAGGGAATAGTTTTTCAATTATCAGTTCTATTAGCCGTTTCACAATTTTAATATAGAATCGTTCAATACAATATTCAAGTTTAATAACAATTTAGAAATGTGTAAAAATCATGGAATTCACTTTATTAGAAAAGACCTCGTTATACCCATCATTTTCAGATTTAGGAAAACGTATTTTTCTACCTGATGGAATCTTTTATTGGTCGGGAAGAGCAAAAAAGGAGGCTGAACTCATTGGCACAATTGGTTCCGCCTTTTGTTATGATAATGAGATTGCCAGCGATGGGACTGATGAATGGGTGCCGTGTTATTTGGAAGAGATTAAACAATATGCGAATCTGGGCATAAAAGATATAGTACCATATGCCTCGATAGGAGGATTAGCCGAACTTCGCTCAATTTGGAAAGACTGGATTATAAAGAAGTCTGGTTTTGATGCGGAATCAGAAAGAGAAAAGCTAGACCATCTCAAAACCTATATCTCAAATCCAATTGTCACGGGTGGAGTGACAAATGGAATCTTTATGGCGTGTTCAATGTTTTTAGGTCCTGGAGAGACTGTCATTTGTCCAAATAAGCGATGGGGTAATTATGACAATATCATCGTTAAAAACATCGGAGCTCAGATTAAATCGTTCGACTTTTTTAAGGATCAAAAGATTAACTTAGATGGTTTGAGAACTTCGATAATGGAAGTTAAAGAGAGTCAAGAAAAAATCGTATTAATGCTGAACTTTCCAAATAATCCGACCGGATATGTACCATCCCAAGAGGAGGCTCAGAATTTAGTGAAACTATTGCGTGAAAGCCAAGCTCAATTGGATATACCATTTATAGTAATTGTGGATGATGCCTACGAGCCATATGTGTATGAAAAAAAGGGGATGCTGGATACATCATTCTTTTATATGCTCCAACAACTTCAAGAGCCAATTATTCCAATTAAATTAGATGGTTTAACTAAAGAACTACTGTTCTATGGAGGTCGCATCGGGTTTGTCACCATTGGATTAAAACCAGAATGGACGAAAAATGATAAAGAGCTTGAACAACTGAAAGAGGAGTTAAACAATAAATTGGAAGGCTTTAATCGAAGCTCTATTTCCAATGCCAACCATTTCTATCAAAAAGTCGCCATCAATATGTTTGAAGAGTTTGGAATGGAAAAGATTATTCAATCTCGCGATAAAGTGAAAACGGTGCTTAGCGCTCGATATGAAAAAATCAATGCCGAACTATCCAAATTAGACTCGCCCGATATCTCAGTCGACCCAAATGCGGGCGGATTTTTCCTATTCGTGAATCTAAATAAGGAAAAAGTAAAAGCCACTGAATTTGCGGATTATCTTCTCAAACAGTATAAAGTCGGAGTTATTCCCATTGAAAAACCCCAAGAAAATATTAATGGAATCAGAATCGCCTATTGCTCTATCGATATTGATAAAATAAATGAATTCATTACGAGAATTCAGAAAGCCCTTGTTGATGTCTCATAATTTGATTTGATAAAGTTGTATTTCACTTATTTTTTCTTTTTAAAATCTCTTCTATTCAAATGAAAATTTTGAATAACTCAATATTTTTATAACGGTTTATTTATATTTATAATAATTAGATAAGTAAAATTTGTGTTGAGGAATTGAAAAAAAATGAAGTTGTACCTTGTAGATAAAGGAGAACTAAAAGAAATCAATAAACCAGTGTTTTCAACCGGGGATGTATATCTCTTAGACAATGACCATACCATATACGTCTGGATTGGAAGTAAATGCAGTGTAGATGAGAAAACTTCCGGGGCTGCTCAAGCTCGCTCATTAGATCAAGAACGAGGTGGTTCAGCGAAAATTATCACCGTTGATCAAGGACAAGAAGGGGATGAATTTCTCAAATTAATCGCGGAAATGGGCGCGATGAAAATCGTCAACAAAAATATCGCAAAAACGATGCTAAAAGATGTATATACCGGTGATTATAGTGGATTCACAGAACATAAAAATGTCCTCTACCGTATTAGTTCCGAAGAATTTGAGGATATTAATACGATGAAAATGGTTCAAGTTCCCTATTCGGAAGATTCTCTTGATTCTGAGGATTGTTTTGTCCTCGATTTAGGAACAAAAGTATATATTTGGCAAGGAAATGCTTGTAACGTAAAAGAAAAAGTCAAGTCTGGACAATGGGCTCGAAAGATTGATGCGGATCGAGCAGGGTCTCAAAACGAGGAAATTTTTGAAGAAGGAAGTGATGCAAAGTTTTTAGACGCCCTCAGTAAAGGTCCTGACTATAAGGAATCTGATGCAGTTCAATTAGAAGCGGAATCGGCCCTCGAAGAAGAAGAACCCGAACAAGAAATTGCGCCTGAATCAAAAGGAACCGTGGCAGAAGCAGAAGAGATAGAAGAAGAAAAGGAAGAAGAAATCTCTATAAAGCCCGAACAGCCAAAGATTAAGGAATCTGTCGCCTCAAAAGCAGCACCGGGAATTCCGGGACGACAAGATGATTCCATCCTCACCATCGAAAAGACAGAAGGTAGACGAGTCTGTCCTAATTGCGGTGAAGAAAACAAATCTATGATCCATGAGAGCGTGGATAAGAGTAACATCATTATGGATTACCCGCGGATGTATGGTAAGAAGTATAAGTGTGGATCTTGCGGAACCGAATGGAGAGAGAAATAGAAATCCTTAAAAAAGCAATAATTTTTATTCTTATTTTTTTATCCATAAATGTTTTTAAATGTAATAAAATTGAAATGTAATTCTATTTTTACAGAATAATTTTTGGTAATTCTTGAAATTATATATTTAAAAATTTTATACAACCTAAAAGAAGATTTAATTTAGTGAAAGAATGAACACATTCAAGATTTAATTTTATCCCTACGTAGCAACTTAATGCGTTTTTTCAGATCCACAATCTCGTGGTCTTTAGCTTCGACTTCCGATTCCAATTTAAGCTTCTCATCCTTAATAGCTTGTAAATCTGAGAGAATTTTATCCTCTATTTGCTCGGTTTCTTCCAATTTATTTCGGAGTTCTTGTTGCTCTTCCATTAATTCTTTAATCTTACTATCCTTTTCTTTAAGTCTGTATTGCATATTGGAATATTCAATTTCGAATTTTCCAGTTAACTCACCCGATTTTTGCTGCGTCTGTTCTAATTTATCTTCTAGGCGATTGATTATTTCTTGGTTAGTCAAATTCTTTTGTTTTAGTTTTTCGTTTTCCAAAACCAATGTTTCAATACGTTCTTCCTTTTTTTCCAAATCTTTTTTAACCAAACTAAAGGTTTCGAGCTGTTGTTCTAATTCATTGATTTCTTTCTGAGCATCGGAAAGATGATTTTTTATTTCGAAAATCTCCTTTTCTTTTTGAGTAAGGAGTTCGTCTTTTTTTTCAACGAGAACATTTAGTTTATCAAATTTTGATTTGGGAACAGTATCTTGTTGAAGATAATTGATTTGTTCGGTTAAATCTTTAATTGTCTCATTTTTCTCTTGAAGTTTTTCTGAAAGGTCGCTTTTTTCCATTTGTCCCGATTTTAATTCGTCTAAGCTATCTTGAAGCTCAGTCATATCATTTTGAAGGTTCTGAATCTTAGTGGTTTGATCTTGTATTATGGTATCTTTTTGGTCGATCCTCTCTTCTAAAGAACTTATTATTTCATCTTTTTCTCTCAGAGTCAGATTTAACTCTTCTACATCTGCCAGGTGAGATTCATTGACTTGCATGTTCTGCTCCAAATCATCCAATTTTTCACGTATGTGCTCCTTTTGAGTTTTCAGACTTTCATTTTCCCGTAGTAAGGCGTCTTTCTCTTGTTTTAGCTCCGCAATTTGGTCGTTGAGCTGTTCATTCTGTTGACGAAACAATGTAATTTGTTCGACTAACCCACTTTCTTCCGGATCTTCTTCCGGTTCCTCTTCTTTCTCTTCGACCCATCCCAGAGAGGAGAGCGCATCAACGATAGGTTGATCATCTTCCTCGGGATTTTCCTTATTTTTATTATTTGGATTATTCATTGCTATTCCAATTGGGGATTATTACGTTCAAGAAATTTTTTCTTGCTCTTAAAGATATAGTAACAACATATTCTAATAATTTTTACTAGTAATCTTCATTGAATAAAAACATATTTCCGATCCAGAAAAAATTTAGTCAGATACCCAATAGATAAGGCAATCGCCATGCTGAATTCTAAAGGAGTGGAGAAAAAGTTGGTAAGCAGAAATTGGATACCAATATTTAAGGCTGTGGTTAAGATTGCAAATCCAAAATATTTGAGAAACTCGATCGAAGTGTCCTTCATTTTAAGTTGTTTTTTCTGAAATACAATAAATTTATCTAGGAAATATTTAATAATGTAGGTAATTCCCACCGCTGCGATTGATCCTACTAATTCTCTCATATTATAAGGGGTAATTGCACAATAAAAGGTATGGAAGAAATCAATTCCGCCAAGTGAGGCACAAATCCAAGGAGCGATTAGAACTTGATTGAGCTTTTGGATTAAATAATTTAATATTATCATTAGAAAGGCAAAGAATAGATAAAGTGTCATTTGCTGTTTAATATTGGTCTCGGAGTTTTCCACTATTCTCTTTCCTCTCTTATAGTTTTGGCAATTTATTCCCACATTTTGGACAATAGTTTAAATTGGGCTGGTCTATTAATTCTCCACACGTGGGACAATAAAAATTTAACCTGTTCGGTTCTATTGGGATATCAAGAATATCATCATTCTTTTTTCCTCGCATACCCTGAGGATAAGTTTCTCCTTGATCTTCATTATCTTGCGAGCTTTCATTTCGAGTCCCGCAAGAGAGCGGAAAGATACAAAAAAGGGGAAAGAGGAATATTTCTCCAAATAAAAAGAATAAAACCATACTCACCAATATAGCGGCAAGAAGGATGATAATATAAAGAATATTCCATTTCATTGTAGTGAATTAGAAAAAATTGCTAAGATTAAAAATATTGTGCTGAGGTGGTATTGAAGAAGAAATCGTTTATGAATCCAATTTATTCTTCCAACTGTCTTTCTTTTTAGGGGTGTTAGATTCACCCTCTTGTTCTTTTTCATCTACTGGAGAAATAGCTTTGGAATAGTCCATTATTTCGGGGGTAGTACCTTGAGATGGAGAGAGTATATCCATCATTTCACCGGTTAAACTTGGTCCTTTCGATTCTTTTCCAGTTGCCTTCTGGTATAATTTTTTGCCAATGAAATATGTCAATGAAATACCCAAAGAGAAGAGTAGATAAATCGCAACCCAGCCACTTCCAAAAAATAATATCGGAAACGGTAATAACCCTTCATTGTAAGGAGAATAAATTAATCCTAAGACAGCAAAAATACCTAAAAAGAGAATACATCGGGCGCATAATGGAATAAACTGTTTTTTCATCATTTCTTTAGTCAATTCCATCGAATCTTGTTGAATTTGTTGCATCATCCGTGCGTCTCCTACAAGCTGAGCATTTCTCATTCGTTCTTGAATATTTTTTGCTTTTTCTTGTATTTTTCGTATCTCTTCTCTATTTAATCCAAAAATCTTATTGAAGATTAACCCAACCGCAAACATTCCTAAGGTGATAAAAAAGATCTGGAGTATAGTTCCACCGTCTGCCATATAAGATCACTATCTAATTAAATTCTGAATTGATAAAAAATCTTGTTATTCTCTTATCTATAGGAAATAATTTAAATCTATGGAGAAATTCCAGCAATCATCTTTATCGTAAATTCCCTCGAAAAATACTTTTGATGTATTTTTCATAAATCGTTGACCATTTTGCGGTCATAGAAGAGGCGATGGCGCACCCAAGTCTACAATTCCTACAGAATGCAAAAGAATCATGTTTTTTCATAATTTCAATTACTTTCGGGGATTTATAGATTGATGACAAAGGATATTTTAAGGCATTGAAGCTTAGAATAGGATTTATTTTACACGGAAAGTCCACAAATCCGTTATGACGAATAAAAAGATAAGCACTGGCCACATGACAGCGTAGAATATCTTGAAACTTAGGAATACCCCCAAATCCTCCTCTCTCTATAGCTTCAATAGTTATTAAATCTGTGAGCACATTCTTATGGTCTTTATGCAATCGTTTAATAACTTTTGCCCATAAATGAAGACTAGGGATGAGTTTTTCTACATTATTAGCACTATACTGTGTTCCATTATAGGATCTAATGATATCCTCGCACGGATATAATTCAATGGAACACCCAAGCTTATCTGCCATTTGACATATTTCTGGTAAGAACTGCAGATTGTGTTTCATAACATTTGTACTGATAATTACATTAATATCCATTTTATGGGCGAGATTTATGGAATCTATAACTTTCTCAAATACATTAATCCCTCTGAGTTTGTTATGAAGATCACGTGTGGGAAAATCTAATGATAAAAGAATATAATCCAATCCAGACAGATAATTTTTCTTAAGTAATTGAGGCAAATAATAACCGTTTGTAGCAAGTCCAGTCGTGAGATTATGGGATATACCCGCATAATTAATCAATTCTGCTAAATCCTCCCGTAATGTAGGTTCTCCTCCTGTAAATGAGAGAGCAACAACCCCGAGATCAGCAATATCCGCTATAATTTTTTTCACTTGCTCCGTATTCATCTCAGGATTTTTTAATGAGTGGGGAATGAAGGGGATAGAACAGAATTCACATTTTCCCATACATCTTAGAGTCAATTCTATCTGGGCGGAATAAGGAGTCTTGATATCTGAAACTTTATTTACAAAATAGTTTTTGAGATATGAGAGTCCCTTAAATTTCCAGAAGTGCATTATTATAAGTGGTTTTGGATTAATTCCTTAGAAAATTTTATAATTTAGGCATTGAAATCTTTTTCTATTAGTTTGACACAATTGATTTTATTGTTTATTTCAAATAAAACTATTTCTTTTATGTTATATTTTTTAGATTAATGAAAAAGGATGCTCGAGTGAATTTTTTTAGAAGAAGAGAGAGATTTCTCACTCAAAATTATAGGTCTAGTTTGCGGTTGATACTTTCTTATCTCTGGGAGTATAAATATCATTTTATATTTATCGTCATTTTAGGAATTATACAATCTGTACTATTTCTTTCATTACCTTTATTTCTCGGTCCTACCTTAGATATTTTAGTAAATCCCGCTAATCTGATTGAACAAGTATTTCCTCTCTTTCTATTAATGATAATGATTCAAGTAGTAGTAGGAATTGTTTTCGGTATAAGAATTTGGGCAAATAGATGGGTTGGAGCAAACATTATCTATAAACTAAGAAATGATCTCTTTTCCACTATTCAAGTTATGAGCTTCTCTTGGTTAGATGAACATAAAACAGGAGATTTGCTTTCTAGGACGACGAGTGATGTGAATTTACTTAAAGAATTTTTAGGGAATAATTTACAACTATTTGTCCGTCAGGCATTTACATTTTCTCTCAGTTTTCTTATATTGTTTTTGATTAATGTAGAGTTAGCATTTTATGTTGTGTTTATAAGCCCTGCGTTATTCTTTGTTCTATTTAAATTCCGGCAGAAGATGAGGCCAGTATTCAAGAAATCTAGGGAAACATATGCCGATTTAACTCATAATATTCAAGAAAATGTGCAAGGAATTAAAGTAGTTAAATCCTTTGGACGAGAAAATTATGAAATAGAGGGTTTTACTAAAATAAATGATGAGTACTATGAGGATTCGATGAAAATTATAAAATTGCAAGCTACATTTGACCCAATTATTTATTTAATCGACAATATTGCGTTTTTAATCGTGATCCTCGTTGGGGGAACTTTAGTTCTAGGAGGGAGAATGACCTTTGGTGATATATTTTCCTTTATTTTAATTATGAATTTTTCTGTAGAACCCTTATATTTTATTTCTCGGTTTTTAGCAAATATGCCACAAATAAGCGAGACCTGTGAGCGTATTGCGCATATTCTTACTTCGGAAATAACTGTAAAAGAATCTGCTAAAGCTAAGAGAATGCCACAAATTAAAGGAGAAGTTGAATTTCATAATGTTTCATTCAATTATGATTCTGATGGAAAGCAAAAAGTACTGAAAGATATCAATTTTAAAACAAAACCAGGAGAAACGATTGCAATTCTGGGTGCGACGGGATCTGGTAAATCCACTTTAATTAAATTAATTCCTCGTTTTTATGATGTATCTGAAGGAGAAATACTAATTGATGGAATTAATATAAAGGATGTGTCTTTTAAATCCCTCAGAAAGCAAATTGGATATGTTTCTCAAGATAGAATACTCTTTTCTCGCAGTGTGAAAGAAAATATTGCGTTTGGTAAAAGAGAGATAAAAGAAAAGGCAATTAAAAATGCTGCAAAAATAGCCCATATTGATGAGTTTATTGAAAATGAATTGCCAAAAAAATATGAAACTCAAGTTGGTGAACGTGGTATGACTTTAAGCGGTGGCCAGAAACAGAGATTAGCGATTGCAAGAGCACTAGCCGTAAAACCACGCATTCTTCTATTGGATGATTGTTTCAGTTCTGTGGATGTTGATACAGAATATGAAATTCAGAGATTATTAAAGGATGTGATTGAAGACACCACCACTTTTTTAATCACCCAACGTCTAAGCACGGTAAGACATGCGGATAGAATAATGGTAATGGAAAATGGACAGATATCTCAATTGGGAAGTCATCAAGAATTAATGAAACAAGATGATGGAATATACAAAAAACTCTATTTAACATTAAAAGTGGAGGAGCGGGCAAAATGAGTAGAATCCCATCTACAGATACAGAATCACAGGAAAGTCTAAAAGAAAAATACGATATAGGAACCTTACAAATCATAAAGCGCTTATTCAAATATATCGGAACAAAGAATAAAAAATTTGTCGCTCCATTGGCGATAATAATAAGTTTGAATATTGTCTTTAATTGGTTCTCTCCTCTAATATTTAAATTTCTAATCGATGAAGGGTTGGGAGGATATTTCGGGAGCGGAGGAAGCGGAGATATTAATACTATCATCACCGCGGGGGTTTTCTATTCTGTTATCACGTTACTAAGTGTACTCACACGAATCGGTCAAGGCTATATCATACAAAAATTAGCAACCATTACTATGTTTAATCTGAGATATGAATTATTTACAAAATTTCAATTCCTTGGATTAGATTATCATGACAGTCCAGATAAAACAGCTGGAAAAAAAGTGTCCTATTTAACCAATGATGTGAATACTCTACAAGAATTAATCAATAGTGGTCTTCTCGCAGTAATAGGCAATATATTTCTCGTATTTGGTGCATTAGCTTTTATGATTATACTAAGCCCACAATTGACTTTGGTTTCTTTTATGATTATTCCCTTAATATTTCTCATTGGAGGGGGCATATTTAAGAAAGCCCGGAAGTATTTTCAAGAATTAAGAGAACGAGTTTCAACGGTTACCAGTACCCTAGATGAATCCATCATGGGCATGAGAACCATCCAATCATTCGCGGTAGAAGAGGAAAATTATAATGAGTTCAATGATGCAACTCAGAAGGAACGAGAAACGACGTTAAAGTCAGCTAAACTATTCGCATTAATTCCTGGACTTGCACTGCTTATCATAAGCTCGGGATTAATGGCACTATTTTTTACTGGGGGTGTGTTAATACGAGACGGAGTAATAACAGTTGGGACATTAGTTGCATTTATCTTTTATATTTTCCAATTCTTCGAACCTATGATCGCATTGATTGGATTTTTCACCTTACTTCAGAATTCGATTGCTGCTGGAGCTCGTATGGTAAATCTTTTGGATATGGAACCTTCAATCAAAGAGAAGAAGGATGCTGAAAAAATTCAAAAAATTAAGGGAGAAATTGAATATAATAATGTGAGCTTTAGGTATGAAAAGGACCAACCTGTTTTAAAAGATATTAACGTCCATATTAAACCAGAAGAGAGACTCGCACTAGTCGGATATACGGGAGCTGGAAAAAGCACGTTTATAAAACTATTAAGCCGATTTTATGACCCCAATTATGGTCAGATTTTATTAGATGGAAAAGATCTACGCGATCTTAAATTGGGTACGATAAGAAAGAGAATGGGTATTGTCCTTCAAGAAAATTTCCTTTTCTCGACGAGCGTTATGGAAAACATACGGTATGGAAAATTAAGTGCCTCAGATGAAGAAGTTATCGATGCCGCCAAAAAAGTTAGCGCCCATGAGTTTATCGTTGAATTGGAAAATGGATATCAAACAATTGTTGGAGAGCGTGGAAATAAACTTTCTGAAGGAGAACGACAATTAATCGCATTTGCTCGCGCATTAATCGCAGATCCTCCCATCTTGATTCTAGATGAGGCGACTTCTTCGGTTGACCCATATAGTGAATTGCTAATCCAACAAGCACTGGAAACATTATTACAAGGTAGAACCAGTATCTCCATTGCTCATAGATTATCCACGATAATTAATTCTGACAGAATTCTAGTGTTAGATAAGGGTAAGATTATTGAGGAGGGAACTCATCAAGGATTAGTAAAGAAAGGCGGATTCTATAAGCACCTCTATGAAATGCAGTTTAAAGACCCATTTAAAAAAGAAAAGATTGAAGGAAGACTCTCTATAGATGATTTGGATGAAGAAATCTTATCTTGATGAAATATTCTTCACAGAGTTTTGATTTTGGGAAATAGATAAGCTCATATCCATTACACTGAAAAAAAGAAATAAAAAGGATAAGCATTCATTAAGATTGATAAATAGAATTTTATTTATAATTATTGGCTAATTTCCCTTCTTAATTGGGGAATTCATAGCCACAATTTTTACAAATAGTTTTTTTGGCATAAATCTTAAGTCCGCCTTGTTGGTGAAGAACTTTAGATTTATCAGATTCTTCCTTAAAATCGGTTCCCCCGCATTTGGGACAAACACGACGCCCTTCAATAGGAGGCGCTTCTTGCAGTTTTTCCTCCTCCTCTTGTTTATCAACGACTGCTGAAGGTTTTACAGAGCCTCCACCTGATTTCGTGGTTCGTGAAATCACGCTACTTCCACCAGTACCACCGGAATTTAGAAGCTTATCCAGTTTGGTATTTATTGTTTCCAATAAGTCGACCACTTTTTCTTCAAATTCAGTCAATATTACATCTCCTCTTTTTTAATACAAGATAAAAACTTTTAATAATGAGATCTAGGATTTGTTTTAAATATCTTCGTAAAAGTAAAACCTTCTTGATTAGAAAATAGCTAAAATCTTGCAAAAATTTCTCATACTTTTTGAGATTAGGTTCTTTGTTTAACTGGCACAAACATCTTGAAAAAATTTTGTTTCACGCTCACTCCCCCATGAAATTTAATAATGATCTTATTTCCCGAGAGTGTGGTTGCATGGAGACTATTATAAGAATCCCCAAAGCCATTAAAAATTATAATTTCTCCATCCGAGATACTAGAATCCAATTTTGAAGAATCTTTTATTCTTAAATGCATCCCTGATTCAATATCTGCTAAATCATTAACATTATGGATGCTTGAAAAAGAGTATGTGCCAGCATAATTCTCTACTACATAATCATATAGCTGTTTTAGTGGTTTTTTTTCTATTTCGACTACTTCTCCCTTAATCCCTCTCTTTGCAATCAGTAAAGCCGCAATTGCATGATCAACAAATCCTTTGCTTTTAACTTCGCTCACTAGCTTCCCATCTTGCAATTGATATAAGGCCTCTTTAGTTGTTTTAAACTCATCCACAAGAAAAATGTCAGGGGGTTGGAATTTCGGTGTAGACACTTTTTCTTGAGCTTTCCTATCTATATCCTCAGTATATTTACTGTAATCTGTAATAATACACTCGTTATTGTCGCATGGGATATTAAAATACTCAATTAAGAAATCAATAATAAACTTTGAACCGGGACCATTTCCAATAAATATTTTATTGATAAATTCTTTCTCATCACCCAAAAAAAGATCCAGCTCCTCGTGAAGTTGATCCTTGGCAGCCATACGAGTTTTCGCATTTTTTATACTATCTTTTAGATTTACATACCAAAGAGAGGGAAGTTCCGAACGCTCGATCATACAAAAACCAAAATGTCTAGTGCCGGGGTCAACCGAGAGGATTCTCTCACTCTGTTCGAAATTAAAAAGATTAATATCAGCTCTTCCGTTGGATATTTTCATCAATGAATTGAAGAATTTTTCGAATTCTTGATTTTTAACTTGTAAGAAAAATACATTCGCTTGAGATTGATACAAAACCTCAATATCATACTTTTCGATAATGGAATAAATATCATGATAATTTTCTACTTTCACAATAACATCTTGATGTGGGACTATTTTAATTAGTCCTACTTTTTCTATAGCCTTCGCAATTGCTTGAGCGATATCATCCTCGTTTTTCCCCGCGAGGATATCCACGTGAAGTCCATCAAGATGAAATGCGTCATATGCCGTTGTCGCCCCTAAGATATCATACATTTTTTTCTGTTTTTTGCCTCTACGAGTAATGGTTATTTGTTTTTTAAAGCGTGGAGCAATTCGAACTCTAGCAGTGTTATAACGAGCTTTACTTTTTTTGTTTATGGTTATTATTCCTTTAACTTTAGATTTTGTAATTTTAAAATTAATTAGAGTCTCTAGGTTTTCCTTAATAAAATCAAACTGTACATTTCCCAGTACCTGAATAATTACCTCCCTTTTTTCAATATAATAATCAAAAGAAGGAACAATTTTTTTCAGATTATCAAGGATTTCTATTCCTGTCTTAAATTTAACTGCATCATCAATCTGGATATGAAATTCTTTTCTTGGTTGGATCTCTGATAAGATACTGTCGATTTTAGCAGAGAAAAACTTTCCTTTATAATATTTAGTTCCCAATTCAAATTTTGAATCTATATTTAATGAGGCTTGTACGATTTGCCCTTCATACGCAACTTTCAGGGGTTTTCCTTTTAAAGAAAATAATTGCCGAATACGAACTTTGTCTGAGATGTAGGTGTTTGATTCTATTTTGCCAGAAAAAATTCCTATATTGATTAATTCCCCAATCCCTTTTTTTTGATTATACCCTAAAATAATAAAAGCGGGTTCTTCATCATAATGTTCTCTATGTCTGACGTAGATAGATATCTTTTTAATTAATTCATCAATACCAAAGATTTCCTTTGCCGATGTTTTTATGATAGGATATTTTTTATCTCCTAATCTTTTGAGTTCTATTTCAATTTTCTGTATATCGGCTGTTCGGAGATCCATTTTAGTAGCTGCTATGATAACCGGAATATCTTTTTGGAGAGCTTTTTCATGAAGCCAGAAGGTCCTTGCTTGAAAGCCCTCATTTCCTGAAACAACTAAAACTAAAAGGTCAGCGAATTCAAGTCCAAGAGCGATACTTCCCTTGAAATCAGCATGACCGGGACTATCCAAGAAATTGAGTAAAACATTCTTATCTTTGAGCAAGAATTGAATTACTTTCAAACTTACGGTGGTTCCATGATTGAGCTCATAATCGAGATTATCAGGAAATCTACCTACTATTCTGGATATTAAAGAGGATTTTCCCGCTTGAGAATGCCCAGCAACGAGCACATTGATAATTCGTTGTTTTTTCTCCATTATATTGTGTATAATGATACATTAAATGTAAAAATTTAGATTAGATTGTAAAAATAAGGGTTTAAAGTCTTTATGGTTTAAGATTTATATTCCGATTTTTTTTATTGAAAATCAAAATTTATATTTTAAAATTTTTTTCTCTAATTTTTTTAGTTGAGATTCAGTTTAATGAAATAAATATCTTATTTTTTTTTATAATATCACAAAATAATTTATATCCAATTTTGTAATCAATTTAGTTATGAAATCTAATGAAAAAGAATCAGAATGGTTAATTCCAAAATCAGAAATCTCTTTCGAATATTTGACTCGATTCAATCGGAATATGATGTTTCTCCATTTAATACAAGGAATCTTGATGATTATTCTCGGACTCTTACCAATATTTCAATACGAAGCAAATATTTACACCATATATCCAATATATTTCCCAGATGTAGCCCCAGGTCCCGAATTATTGTTCGAGTTTAGCGCTGTTGGAGCATTAGTAGGTATATTTCTCTTATTATCGGCGATCGCACATTTCTTAATAGCATATCCTCTAAACAGAATGTATCAAGAAGATCTAAAGAAAGGAATAAATAAAGTGCGCTGGTTTGAATATGCTCTTTCCAGCTCAGTGATGATAGTATTAATCGCGATTTTTTTTGGAGTCAGAAGTTTCTGGTTATTATTTACTCTTTTCGTTTCCAATGCCCTTATGAATATGTTTGGATTAATTATGGAGCAATATAATGTATATACACGAAAGATGGGGGAAAAAATTAAATGGGGGCCTTATTATCTCGGAGTAATCGCGGGCGCAGTACCTTGGATCGTTATTACCGCATTTTTTATCACAGCAGGTTTAGAAGCAGCAGGAGAGATTCCCTTATTTGTATATTTGATTTACGGGATTGAATTGTTCTTTTTTAATACTTTCGCAATCAATATGATACTTCAATATAAAGAAGTAGGAAAATGGAAGGACTATCTATACGGTGAACGTGTATATATCATTCTTAGCTTGGTTTCAAAAACATTCTTAGCGTGGTTGGTGTTTTTTGGAGTTTTCCAACCTGCCTAAGTCTTATTAAACTCTTTTTTTTCATTTTCTCTTTATATTTTCAAAATCCCTCATACCTCTCCTCAATCGACTCCATGTTTTCCAGCATATATAGATGCTCCCAGCTGCATAAAATAGAAGATCATGGTAATTATCCCATAGATTACTCCTATTGCCCAGGTTATACCCCATGTTAGAATTAATCCGATATAATATAATAATAGAAATGGAATTAAAATTCTATAATTCCGAGAATTTCGAAATTCTACTTTTTTAATATAATCGACTATTAGTGAAAACGCCATAAAGGAAAGTAAAATACTTGGAAAAATCCAAAACCACCATTCTCTTAATAAGAGAAGATTTCCAATGATGACAAGAAATAAAGGAACACCTAAAATGATAAATAGCTTCCCAGAGATATCTGCCAAAGATTGATTTTTCACTCTCCCAATAAACATCAGAGATGCAAAAATGTTTGCCAGATTTATGATGATAAACATACTAAAGTCTAATAATTGTTGATAATCCATTTTGACTCAATTATATAGAATTTTGATTATTATTTATAATAAATATGGTGTATTAATAATTATATCTCTCCTATCAATCTTATAATGCTCTAAATACTCATTAATGATGATTATAAAAATATAAATAGTATATGATCTTAATTTTATCATTTTAAATTGAATTTGAAGTGATTGGTATGAATGAAGATCTAATCAATTTATTAAAGGATAAGATGGGAAAATATTTTCTTGATGCCGAGGTAGCTGAATCAGTTGCCAATGAAGAATTATATGGGTTGTTTAAGGACAGAAAAATAGATATCCTGCCTTTTAGAGTTAAGGTAGAGGGATATTCTTTTACGTATGTTGGTCTAATTTTCGAAGCTGTACATTGGGATGAGGGAGTCATAAAAATAGTATCAGTTATAGAGTTCCAACCCTCTAAGGTTTATCCAATCCCAGTAGCGTTCTTTTGCAATTCAGAACAAGGAATTTCATTTGCACCTGTGTTGGGACCGATGGATCCTGCAGAAGCTAAAACTGAAATTCCAGAACATTGGTGGACTAACCGCAGAGAAGACTTTGGAGCTGCCGCAGATAAATTTTCTAATTGGTTGAATAAGGAGATTAAAGGGAAAAAATTTGAAAAACAATTTTCTCCTTTCTATACATTTAAAAAAGGAAATTGGCATACTAGCTTTTGTGAAATGGATTCGGTTAATATTAGTCCATCTAAAAGAGAAGGAATGGTGACCATCCGAATCTCAGAGTTTACTACCTTTTCCCCGAAAAAAACTAACTTTTTTCCCAAACATAAGTTGAGCAATACTCTGGATGTTTTTGAGCAGATTATTGAAAAATATAACGAATTTGTATCCGCTGTAGACTTTACTAATTATCCTCATGATCCCTATCTATCTGGTCCAGAAGCGTTTGTATGTAAAAAATGTGAATCTCTCATTTTTCCTTCGAGCTTCGAGAGAAAAACTTTATTTGTTCCCTTGATAATGAGAGGGAAGACAGATGGAAAAACCCCGTATTATGAACTGCAATCTCAATGTCCTAATTGCGGAGAAAAACGTGATGTGATTAGTCATCTTGATGATTTGAATACGATTAGTGCTGCTGGGGAGTTATTTTGGGTATGTCCGTTTGATTTAACCCCATATGAAATCGAGGATGAAAAGAAAAAGGACAATACTATCAAGCTCCAAATGAGATGTCCGAAATGTAATAATAAAGTGAAAAAAGAAATTGAAGAGAATTACCTTAATATGATTGGAAAGAGTAAGGGTATTCCTTCACCTAACTTAAGTATAGATCAAGGCACTAAATTTGTGAGGTATAAGTTTTAGAAGGTGATATTAGTTGGTTGAAAACTATAAAGCAAAGGAAAAATTGAAAAAAAAATTTCAATTAAAGAAGCCTAAATTTGATTCTGATTTTGATCACGTAGATATTGTATATAAGTCCCGAAGTCCTTGGGCTGCGGATAATTTTGATGAGTTTATTACGATTAATAATCAAATAAAGGCATTAGCAAAGAAAAATATTGAAGAATCTGGTCGTTCGATGAGAAAGGTATTTACAAAAATATTAGATGCGGCAAATGAGCGTGGGGAATTTGCCGAGCTTGCTCTTAATTATAACGTTGGATTGGAATTATTTTTGTCAGGCGTAATTAATAAAGATAAAAATGAAGCAATGTCCGGTATTGAACAAATGAAGGAAGCTTTACAATTATGTGAAAATCTCCTCACTTGCTCTAAATATGCGAAAAAAATATCTAAATATATTAGCTCAGCAGAGGCAGAAATGAATAATTTGGCATAATTATCTAAAACAAAAGTTATTTTATTTTTATTTTATTCTCTTCTTTTACCTTCTATATTTTCAAAATAATCCAAAATAGATTCTTTAATCTCAATCGCAGGATAGATTAACCGAGATTGATAAACATACTCCAGAGCATCATCCCATGTCCATTCTGGGTGCGCTTTTAATAACCATGCAACAATAATTCCCCCTGAACGACTGATTCCCATGGCACAATGTACAAGTACCTTGCCCTTTTCAATCTGCTCATCAATAAATTCTAAAATATCTTTTAAAAAGCTATGCGGGGGATACCAATCATCTGGAAAACCCCGATGAAGATAGGTAAATCCCAATGGGCGCGGATCATAGAGATCCTCTTCCATAAGATTCACAATAGCAGTAATTCCCAGTTTCTTAAACTTTTGAAAGTTTAAGCGAGGCCAATAGGCTCCAATGTATAAATTCTTATGAATCTTGTAAATTTGATCTAATTCCGGTTGGCTCATTTTCACTGAAAAAGAAAAGTATGATTGATATTATTACTTAATGGCCTTCATATCCCGACTTGCAATTATATTGGCGTCTTGCCCCACAACATTTTCGATTAGAATATCTCCCATTTTAATTGGGGCTTTCACAACGGTTTTGGCGATTTCTTCCAAAGCATCGTTTAATTTTTCTTTAGGAATTGCCTTATCCACTCTTACCGGGACTAATGGTAAAAACCCATTTACCACCCTAATGGTGGTAGTGAGCACGCGTTTAGGCTCATAGAATTCTTGCTTCGCATATTCTAAACCCCTCTTGCAGGTATAGCCTTCGAAGGTGACCTCTCCTTCTGGTGTCTCTTTTACTTCGATCTCACAACCAGTTGGACATACGATACATCGTATAGTCTTAATTACCCCCGAATCTTCGCAACTTTCCACATTCATGATTCTTCCTCCTCTTCCTCTTCATCGATTAATGGTTCGGGTCGTGGAATAACCTCAACAATTAACTCACTACAAGTCGGATTTATTTCTAATTTTGCCATATCTAATTTAAGCTCAATCATTTCACTTGGGATAACATATCTTTTCTTTCTCTTATAGATGACTCTATTTGTTTCATCCTTTATTTGAATTTGAACTCTACGATCAGGTCGTCTGACGCGGAATGTAAAAACAACTTTATCTGATAAATCGGAGACATTGATAAGATCAGGTTTCACATAATTTACATTTTCTCCGGCGATACAGAGAATTTTTCCACCTTTTTTAATTTCCTTCCCATATCGTTCCTCGATATAATCTACCGCTTCTTTTCCAGCTCGTTTCGCCTCAGCAGAGACCCAATCAACTAAATCATGGACTTGAAGGACATTACCACAAGCAAACACGCCTTCAAGAGTAGTTTCCAAATTATTGTCCACAATAGGACCACCCATATCGGATATTTCGGCGCCAGCCTCTTTGGTAAGTTCATTTTCTGGGATAAGTCCAACAGATAATAAGAGCGCGTCACATTCTATAAATCGGTCAGTTCCGATTATTCGGTCAAAATTTCGGTCGACCTTACTAACGGTGACTCCCTTAAGACGGTCCTTTCCATGTATTTTTGTGACTGTATAACCAGTAATTAATGGAATGTTATAATCCTCTAAACATTGGACTTGATTTCTTATCAATCCGCTCACATATGGCTGAATTTCTACGACTGCCTTCACATTACACCCTTCCCAGGTCAATCGTCTCGCCATAATCATTCCAATATCTCCACTTCCTAAGATAACATAAGTCCGACCAGGTAAATACCCTTCAATATTTACAAATCTTTGTGCTTGACCCGCGGTGTAAATACCAGCTGGTCTAAATCCAGGAATATTAATGGCCCCTCTGGTGCGCTCTCGACATCCCATCGCTAAGATTATCGATTTAGCAAAAATTTTTATCATTCCTTCATCTTTATTAACCGCATAAATTTTCCTATCTGGAGTGATTTCAATAACCATAGTATCTAATTTATAGGGAATATTTAATTCTTTAACCTCATTAATGAATCTCTGAGCATATTCTGGACCCGAAAGCTCCTCACCAAATTCTGTAAGTCCAAATCCAACATGTATGCATTGGAGTAGGATTCCACCTAATTCTACGTCCCGCTCTAAGATTATAGTTTCGTATCCTGCCTTTTTTACTTCAATTGCCGAAGCTAAGCCGGCAGCTCCACCGCCGATGATCGCAACATCCGTTTCATAAGTTTTCATTGGTTTGCTACACTCTCCTTTATTTCTTTTAATCTTACATCTTTCGTCTTCGCAACTAAAAGATTAGTATCTTCTCCCTTTTTAGTAATAGCTTGATATGGGAGATGAAGTTCTCTCGCGAGTATTTCCATAACCCTCGGTCTGCAGAACCCTCCTTGGCATCTGCCCATCCCCGGTCTACATCTAAATTTAATACCATCAACTGTTGTCGCTCCAACAGGCGCATGAATGGCATTCAGAATTTCTGCCTCTGGAATTGTCTCACATCTACAGATAATCCTTCCCCATGCGGGGTTTTCTTTTATTTTGCTATCCAATTCTTCCTTACTCATATCTGCTAAGCGCTGTGGTTTAGGTCTGATAGGATTATAATTCTCTTTCTCCTTTAGTTGGACACCTAATAATTCCAAAAATTCAAGCACCTTTTCCGCGATTGCATAGCATGAGGTTAAGCCTGGAGAGAGAATCCCAGCAACATTAATAAATCCGTAGATATCTGTATTATCAATAATAAAATCATAACCGTCTGGAACGGCTCGTAAGCCAGCAAAATTACGGATGGAAGCCCTTAACGGCAAGTTTGGTATGAGTTCCTTACCGCCTTCTAATACTTCTTTCAATCCTGCGGTTGTTGTAGCGGTATCTTCTTTATCAGTGATATTTTGAGCATTAGGACCGGCAAATGTATTACCATGCATTGTAGGACATACAAGAATGCCTTTAGAGATTTTTGTGGGTACTGGAAATAAAATTTTATTTAATTGAATCTCATTTCTATCAAATAAGACATATTCTCCTTTTCTAGGCATTATATCAAAATAATCCAGTCCCAACATTTTCGAGATTTTTCCTGCATAGAGCCCCGCGCAGTTAATTAGATTTCTGCCCTTGAATTTTCCCCTTCTCGTTGTAACAGTGAAAGTATAGTCCATGTGATCAATCTTAATTACTTCATGATTTCTGAAAAATTTCACTCCATTCATGGCAGCATTTTCAGCTAATGCAAAGGTCATTTCATAAGGGCTGACAATTCCTGCCGATGGTGCATGTAAAACCGCTAAAACCTTATCGGTTAGATTAGGCTCTAATTCACGAATCTTCTCTTTATCTAAAATTAACTCAAGGTCATGGATTCCGTCTTCAATTCCTTTTTTACGTTCTTCCTCAAGACCTTTTATTTGATCGGGTTCTACAGCACATACAAAAGATCCAATTCGCGAAAAGGGAAAATTCAATTCTTTTGCGGCTTGAGTATATAATTTATTGCCGCGAATGCATAAATCTCTTTTCACATATTTTCTATCTGCGGCATATCCCGCGTGTACAACTCCCGAATTGGCTTTTGTTGTACCAGATGCAATATCAGCTTCTTTCTCTAATAAGCAGACTTTTAAGTCATATTTACATAAAGCTCTTGCTATTGTACATCCAGTCACGCCGCCTCCAATAATTATAATATCATAAATATCCGAAGATGACATAATATCAGAAATTTGAGTGAATTATATTTTAATTGTGAAATATAAACTTCCTTGATAGTTTAGTAAATAATTAGAAAATATTAAATTTATTTAATACATTGGAAAACCAACGTACCTTTAACGGTTTTAAAGTATACGCTTTACAGCTTCTCAAAAAAGATACGAGAATGTAAACCAAAGGATATTAAATAGGATGGTTAATAAAATAAGAGTTTTAGTTACGGGATTGAATATCGAGTTCTTAATGGAACTATTTAGCTTGTTTTCCAAATTCCCCTTCACCAACTTATTGACTGATGTATTTCCTTCCATACTTTCCCTATTCATATGGATAGATCCTAAAAATCGAGGATTTGAGAGATTTTTTATAAAACCATCCAATTGTGAAGAGGAAAGTAGATTTACTCTAATCTTTTCATCCTTATTATTAGGAGTGTGATTATGATTTGGTTTATCCATTATTTCTGATTTAAAGATATATACTATTCTATTCTTATGAATAAATAAGCAAGAGATTCTTAAATTTTTTATTATTATGTTTTTAATCTCATATTTCTAAAGGTATCAAGTATGCGTTACCAAAATGCATTTTGGAACTTTTTGACAGTATCTTCTAAGGAATTTTGAATATGCTGCTCAAAATCTGAAAAGATGGAAACATCTCCATCAAACTTCTTTATCTTATCAGAGTATACTTCAAGAAATTTCTCGGAAATATTGGTTAGTTCACGCTTTATTTTTTTATCTTTTTCGTTACTCGAGGCGTTTGCTATAAATAATAAGTTTTGTCTCTTTTCTATAGTGAATTTTTTATCGCTTAGTTCAAAACTTGAGATCCCCCCTTCGGCCAATTTTTCAGCAAACTGGTTTATCGCACTCATTAATGCCCCAAATAGTTGCTCATTCACTTTTGGATTATAAACTCGACTATATAGGCTTACTCCCGTATTATCTAGTATCCAGAGATCTCGCAATATTTTTCCCATCGAAATAACCCTAATTTAATTTCTTACATTTATGTTCTCGACACAAAATACATAAAATCATTTCTTTAAATATTTTTTTATTGATAAAATCAATCACTCTGATTTGAAAAAAATCAAAATTCATATGTATGATAAGAATTAAGAGAAAATTTCTACATCTCTTATAAACGTGCTAAAAGAGAAAAACTATATTAACATTAGAAATAACCTATAATAGTGAGAAAAAACAGTGAAATGGAGAACAAAATTTACAGAGAAAACTAAAGTTCGGTACCCGGTGATAATGGGTGCGTTCGCTGGATTGGGAAGAGCTTCTTTTGCCGCTCCTTTTTCTAATGCTGGTGGCTTAGGAATCATTACAGCACTTAATTTTAATAGTGCAGAAAGATTTAAAAAAGAACTGGAAACTATGAAAGATTTGACGGATAAGCCATTCGGGGTCAATTTCACGATCGCACCCCCAATGTTAGCAGAAAGAAATCCTAAAGCTCGAACGGAGGAGACTTATTTTGATTTTTTAGATATAGCAGTTGAAATGGGAGTGAAGGTGTTCACTACCAGCGCGTATCAAGCTAAAAAATTAGGGGAAAAAATCCATGAATATGGATGTTATTGGTTCCATAAATGTTCTATTATGGAGCATGCATTATCAGCAGAAAGAGCAGGGGCAGATATGATTACTTTAGTGGGGGTTGAAGGAACAGGATTTAAGAACCCCTTACAGCAGAGTACACTTGTAAATATTACTATGGGAAATAAATTACTTGATATCCCTCTCATTGCCGCAGGAGGTATAGGCAATGCGCGAGGATTTCTAGCATCCATATTTATGGGTGCTTCTGCCGTATGTTTCGGAACGGCAATAATGGCAACGAAAGAATGTCCAGCATCAGATAAATTAAAGAAAAGATTGGTAAATCAAGATATTTTTGACGAAGAGTATTATCAGCAGATATATCATCATCAATTAAAGGATAAAAGTATTTGGAGCCCTGCTGCCGGGCATTGCGATGAGGTTTTAACAATAAGGGAATTTATGGACAAAACAATCGGAGAGGCAGAAGATCTGCTTATTGAATGGGGATTTGAAAATGAAGAGTTCTGCACTTTATAAAACTTAAGAATCAATAATTTTAACTTTAGGATTATATTCTATTTAGGGATTAACAACGTTTTTATATTTGAAAATGAGTCAGAATTACAGCATACTCTCAAAAGATTTAAAACAAAAATTCAAAGATATTGTCGGGAACGATTCTTTTTTTGATCAAAAAGAAATCAGATGGACCTATGCATTTGGAGGGACTGTATTTGAAAAAGAATGGATACCCGATCTAATTTTACTACCCAGAAACAGAGAGCAAATTAAGAAAATTTTAAAACTAGCGAACCAGAAAAAAATTCCAATAACACCGCGGGGGAGTGGAACGAGTTTATCGGGAGGTGCTATGACACCATACGGAGGAATCGTATTAGATGTTTCACGAATGAATAACATTTTGGATCTAAATATTGAAAATAATATAGTAGAAGTGGAACCTGGAGTTATATGTGATGATTTAAACGAAGATTTGCAAAAATATGGATATTTTTTCCCTCCAGATCCTGGGTCGAGTTCGGTAGCTACAATTGGAGGGATGGTAGCAAATAATGCTGGAGGGATTCAAGCGTTTAAGTACGGCGTCACGAAACAATACGTTATGTATTTAGAAGTAATTTTGGCAAATGGTAAAATAATAAATTTTGGAACAGATGTATTAAAATCTGTGGCCGCCTATAACCTTAAGGATTTATTCATAGGCTCCGAGGGAACTTTGGGAGTTATCACTAAAATTGGGTTGCGAATACGGCCCTTACCTACCCATCGAAAATTAGGGCTTTTTATCTTCGATGAGGTAAAAGATTTAGAAAATGCGGTTTGTGATATTAGAAGGGAAGGTATCATACCGAATTTGCTTGAATTTATGGATAAGGTGATCTTGGGGGCAGTAAGAGAATATTTGGGAGGGGAGTTCTACGATTTTCCAGAGGGATATGTGCTCCTCGCTGAAATGGATGGGAATACACAAGATCATGTGGAGGATGACTTTACCCAGATATTCGACGTTATAATACAGCATAACCCAAAATTTTATAGAATTGCTAAAAATGATAGAGAACGGGAGCGTTTAATTCAAGCTCGAAAGGCAAATCTTCCCGCACTTTCGAGAATAAAACCAACAACATGCGTAGAGGATTGCACCATAAGTTTGACTCAATTTGCTGATGTGATCAAAAAGATTGAACAAATACCGGAAGAAATAGGCGCGAACAACTTAAAAATAGCGATAATTTGTCATATGGAAGGAAATCTTCACCCGACCTTTTTATTCAACGAAAATAACCCCAAAGATGTAGAGGATTTTGAAGAAGCCATAGATTATTTATATAGAAAAATTATTATCCCTATTGGTGGATCCATTACAGGAGAGCATGGGATCGGCAAAATTAAGACTCCATATTTAGAGTTATCTCATGGAAAAAAAATAACTGAAAAGATGCACCAAATTAAACAAATATTTGACCCGAATATGATTTTGAATCCAGGAGTCGGAAAGGGAGATACTCGTAAGTTGGAAAAAGCTGACAAAACCAGGCAGCTTAAAAATCAAAATGAAAAAGTCCTAGAGCTAGCATGTATGAGGTGTGGTTTTTGTATTGCATCATGTCCAAGCCGCAAGAATTACAAGATTGAAGCTTATAGCCCAAGAGGACGATTAAGTATCCTAAACGGTTTGGTTTACGGTGAAATAGAACTCACCCAATTGGTTAATGATATCCTCCATACTTGTAGCTTATGCGCGCTATGCCGGGAAAAATGTCCCTCAGGTGTACCAACTCTTAAAATAATTGAACAAGCAAGAGAGATAATACACAAAAATGAATGATAAAAATATAGTAGTATTGGATTATGGAATAGATGGATTAGAAATTACGATAAAACCAGGTTGGAATGTAGATATTATCAAACCGAAGTACCAAGAGCCATTACGCAACCCAATTAAGAAGATAAAGCAAGCAATAAATAATCCCATTGACTCAGAATCATTAAAACAAATTCTTGACAAAAAACGAGATTTTAATAGAATTTGTATCGTTGTGAGTGATGCCACGAGACCTGTGCCCTCTCATCTCATTTTAAAGGCACTAATAGAAGAATTAAATCTCTATGGTATAGAAGATGAAAAAATTAATATGTTAATTGCGACAGGATTACACAGAAAAACAAGAGAGGAAGAAAAAGAACGAATTATAGGAAAGGATCTACTTAATGGAGTGAATGTGGTCGATCATGTCGCAACTGACGATAATTCACTTATACACTTGGGAAAAACTTCGGATAATGTACCGATTTTGATAAACAAATTTTATTATGAAAGCGATATTAAAATTTTAACGGGATATGTCGAGCCGCACTTTTTTTTTGGGTTTTCTGGGGGGAGAAAGTCATTAGTTCCCGGTATTGCGGGTAAGGAGACGATTCTTCAAAATCATTCCGCAGAAAACATCCATTCTTCATATGCTCGATTTGGCATTTACAAAAAAAATCCTATGCATCAGATCTCAATGGAGATTGCTAAAAAAGTAGGGATTGATATCATTATTAATGTATGCATAGATGAGAAACACCAAATAACAAAGGTTGTTGCGGGAAATTATAAGAAAGTACATGAAATTCTCGTAGATTTTCAATTAGAGAAGGTATTTAAACAAATAGATACACCATACGATATCGTGATTTGCGGAAACGGGGGATATCCATTAGACTTAAACCTCTATCAAGCAGTAAAAAGTATGGCAATCGGTGAGATGGCGGTGAAAGAGGGAGGTACAATAATTTCTGTAAATGAATTATCGGATGGAATAGGGGTCGGACAAGATAATTTTAAGGATTTAATCTTTTCGGGAATGACACCCAAGCAGATTTATGAGAAGATTCTGAATAGAGATATTATAGTCCCCGATGTGTGGGAAATTATGGTTTTAGCACGAGTTCTCATGAAAGCAGAAGTCTTTGTCGTGTCTGAATTAAAAGAAAAAGATCTCGGAAATATTGGACTAAAATATGCTAAAAATATAGCTCAAGCAATCGAAAAGGGATTAGAGAAACATGGAAAAGATGCCAAGATCCTGATTTTACCCAATGGACCGCAAATCTTACCTATTATAAGTGATTAAATTAGCTATAATTAAATATCGGTGAATTTAAATCTATAAGGTATAACTAAATATGATGATACCTTTATGGGTTGTATCTATTCCCCTATTATCTCCATTTCAATCTGTGAGGGGGGATATAACATTTTAAAAATCATAAAAGTTTTAAATAATAGTGTATCTTAAAAAGGTTTATGCAGTCTTTGGTAAAATAGAAGCAAATCTTTTAATTACCAAAATTGTCTACATAAATTTTTTTTAGCGCATTCGAACTTTCTGATGTGTGAAATTAGATAAAAGAAAAGTGAAACAAGATCATTATTTTTCGAAAACCAAAAAATTATGGATAAAAAAAAATGACTAATAATTATAAGGAACGTCTAAAAAGCAAAAAGGATGGAACTTTGGAAAAATACGAGCCAGTTAAGTGCTGTGAGAATCCATGTATTGAATCCCGAGATGGTGACCATGTATGTTTGAATTGTGGCATGATTCACTCTCGAAATCTGGTTGGAAACGAGCGAAGGGCGTACACTGCAGAAGAAGTTAATAAAAGGAGAAGGACGGAACCCCGTTGGCGGGAATTTGGACCCCGTACAATGTTGCCTAATTCCAAAACTGACTCGAAAGGACGTCTAATTGGAGCAAAAGGAAAAACTTTATTCTCTCGCTTATCGAAAATACAGAACTCATTAATTTCAAGTATCGAACGGAACTTCTGGGAAGCGAAACCGAAATTGAAGATGCTCAGTTCGAAATTAAACACGCCGGAATATATAAAAGAAACCGCATGGAAGATTTATTCTGTTGTAGCGAAAAAGAAACTTACTATGGGTAGATCTATCGATGGTTTTATCGCTGCTGCTTTATACGCCGCTATACGAGTTCATGAATTTCCTCGCCTAATGGAAGAGGTATGTGAAGCGGCAATGACCCCAAGAAGGACAGTCCACCGATCTCTAGCTATGATTGTAAAAGATGTACTTCCCATGCTTGGACTTAAATATAAACCCATTACTGCTGAACAACTTGTCTTCAGATTCGGAAATGATTTAAATCTACCAATGGAAGTTCAGAAGAAGGCAATAGGATACTTAATAAACGCTTCTAAGAATGGTCTTATGAGAACTGGTAAAGACCCTAAAGGACTCGCAGCCAGCGTTATATATATGGCAGCAAAATCGACAAGTTTACGAAAAACTCAAGCAGAGGTTAGCGAAATTGCGAAAATAACTGAAGTTACCCTCCGGAGCCGTTCAAAGCAAATAAAAAGTCGTTTATCATAAATTTGGATGTTATTGAAAAGGATTATTTCTCCCATAACCTTTTTCTTATTTAATCTTTAAAATATCTGTATTTTACTTATTCGAATTACGAAAAATCTATTTAGTTCGTTGAGATATATTATTTAAATAAGAATAAATATCAGTATTTCTATTAATTTTAATGATGTCATATATTGAGAAAAAGTATTTAAAAAAAATCTACGATACATTTGACGATCTTGCTGGAATTGATAAAAAATTATTAGAGCTGATTGAATATAAATCGTTTAATAAAGCAGATGAGATTGCAAAAAGTTTGGCGAATTTAAACAAAAAGATGAATTTGATTCTTCGTCAATATTATCCGGAAATAAAGGAGATGGACCAAAAATTAAAAATAAAATCCATTATGAAATTTTATTACGATCTGCTTGATAAACTCACCAATTTTATACGCAATGTGGAAACCTTTCAAAATATTGATGATAAATATTACCAATCCATTATAGAATTTATCCACGAGAAAGAAGAATTAATCGATAATAAATATAAGGATATCGCAACCAGAGAATTAACTAGTTTTTATGATAAAAAATCGAGGGATAATTTAGAAAAGATCCTTGAATCAAAATTAAAATTGCGGGAGCATAAATACTTTACATTCGGCTCGCTTGAAGAAGAGATTAAAAAGATCGCAGAGTTGAATGGGGCGAGTATGGTGAAAATTGAAAAACCAAGCCAACCTTATTCGGAAAAATTACCGGATATTAACGCCATCATAACTTTTGAAAGTGCTGACCAAAATAGAGAAAAACTCAACCAAGTAGGGAGAGCGATTAATATTTATTTACAATCTAAAGGATATAAAGTGGCTTTTCTCAATACAAATCTCATTTTAACTGACGCAGATCTCCTTGAAGATTGAACGAGGTTTTCTGCTCTATTTAGAACCGCAGCAAACAAATATTTAATTTTTGCTTAATTATATAATTTGATTACTGATGTCAAATCAAGAAGATGATACACCTCAAACGGGTATAACAGTATCCAAGGAAGAGAACTTTTCAGAATGGTACACCCAGATCCTTACAAAAGCAGATCTTGCGGATATTAGGTATAATGTAAAAGGATTTGTAGTGTATCGACCATGGGCTACTATTTCCATAAAGAGAATGTATCGTAAATATGAAGATCTATTGGAACAGAACGGTCATTTACCGTTAGTTATGCCTTCCGTAATTCCCGAAAGGAATTTTGAAACAGAAGCAGATCATGTGGAGGGTTTTGCTCCTGAGGTGTTTTGGGTTTCTGAAGTGGGTTCGGAAGGAGAACGACTTAATGAGCGATTAGCACTTCGACCTACCAGTGAGACTGCTCTTTATCCGATGTATAGTTATTGGATTCGTAGTTATAATGATTTGCCATTCAAACGATACCAATCATGTCAAGTGTGGCGATATGAAGGTAAAATGACTCGGCCCTTTTTCAGGGGGCGTGAATTTCATTGGATCGAGGCTCATAATGTGTTTGCAACGATGGAAGATGCCCAAGCTCAAGTGAGAGAAGATATGCGGATGACCTATAAAATGCTTCAAGATGAATTTTGTATCCCGATAATATTTTTCCAGCGACCAGAATGGGACAAATTCCCCGGTGCAGTCCACACTTATGCTGCCGATGCGCTTATGGGGTCTGGTAAAGTATTGCAGCTACCCTCAACTCATCTCCTCGGCCAAAATTTCTCTAAGCCATTTAACGTAACTTATATTGATGAAGACGGAGAGGAAAAATATGGTTATATAACTTGTTATGGACCAGCAATATCCAGAATTTACGGTGCGATGATTTCTTATCTCGGAGATGATAAAGGATTAATTTTACCTTATGATCTTGCCCCTGTTCAGGTTGTCATCGTTCCAATTATTTTTAAAAATAAAGAAAAGATGGTCTTGGATAAGGCAAATGATTTATATGAAAGATTAAAAGGGAATTATGTCATTCGATTAGATGATTCGGAAGATTCCCCCGGTCAAAAATTCTATTTCTGGGAAATGAAAGGAGTTCCCTTCAGAATAGAGGTAGGTCCTAGGGATATTAAGAAAGAACAAGTTGTTATTGTACGACGATATGATGGAGAAAAGTTCTTTGTTAAAGAAGATCAATTAGAAGAAACATTAGGAGAGTTAGCTTCGAAATATACCAAAGAACTGTGGAACCAAGCGTTTATCGATTTTGAAAACGAAATTGAGGTGGCCTATGAAATTGATTCTGCAAAAAAGGCAATTGAAAATGGAAAAATTGTTGCTTGTGGTTTCTGTTCTATAGATAAGGACGGTGAGGGTTGTGCAGAAGTAATTGAGAAGGATGTGGGAGCATTTGTGAGAGGTAAGAGGGTGGATGAAGAAAAACACGATTTTGCTACATGTCTTGTTTGTAATAAACCTGCTAGCTGTACAGTATACTTAGCTAAAAGCTATTAAATTCAAAAACTGTTTCAGAGAGGAGAATTTGACCTATTACATTTATATAAAAAATACCTCTTTTTAATTAAGCGAAATATGAATAATAGCGTTGAAAAAAGGCTTCATAGAGTAAAAATTCAGCTTAGTGATTCTGATATTAATTGCCCTTATTCGAATGAATGTGGCAAAAGCATTGATGGAAAACGCTGTAATAAGTACTATAAAAAATGTGCAATCTATTCCAAGAATAGATAAATAATTCCTCTTAGCAATCTTAGATGTTAAAAATGTTATTCTAAACCAAAAATAATGGATCCTTTTATATCGATGAAGAGATTACTTTATAAATAACGAATATTATATTCTGCTAAATATAAATAATGAGCATGGATGGACAGAAAATTAAAGAGATCTTTAAAAAATATTCTGGAGTAATTTTAATAGTTAGTATTATTCTCACGTTCCTTATTATTGGATTTTTAGGAATTAATTTCGGTCAATGGCTTGCTAATTTAGTTTTCGAGTTCTATAATCTCTCTGGTGAATTAGGTATATATTTAGGAGTTTTTTTGATTAGTATATTCGGTAATTTTACAATTATTTTCCCCGTTCCCTATGTAATAGCTTTAATCGTGATATCTGCCGTTATAGGCTTTCCGGGAGTTAACCCTATCTTTTTGGGATTAGTCGGCGCGTTAGGGGCGAGTATAGGGGAAGTAACCGCATGGCTAATTGGAAAAGGAACTCAAAATGCATTCAAGGATAGTGAAAGAATGAACAGGATGAAGAGCTATGTTGAAAAAGGCTGGGCACCAATATTGATATTCATTTTTGCAGCAACTCCTCTCCCCGATGACGCTTTTCTAATAGTCTTAGGACTCGCAAGTTATAGTATTATAAAAACGCTGATATTTTGTTACATAGGCAAATTTGTATTATGTTTTCTATGCTCTGCTTTACCCATCTGGTTAGCGGGAACTGCCTTGGGGGATCTCTTGTTCGGATTATTTGGGATAAATCTTAGCGCAGCACAAAGTGGGGTAATTCCCCCAAGCACCCCATTAGAAATTATTTCAAGTTCTATCACGTGGGCAGTAACAATCTCAGTTATATTTTTACTTGTGTATGTTGATTGGGGAAAATTGATGAATAAATTATTTAAATCAAATAAAGATGAATCAAAAGTTTATTAAAAAAATCTCAGATGATTTAGAAGGAGTTTTTTTTCTAGAAGGTGCTCTGAACGGAAAATACCCTTTCTCTCACTCTCTTTTAATAGATGATATTCTTATTGATACGGGGATCTCTACAAAGTTACTCAGAAAGCTGAAGAGAACCAATATGGTCAGTAAAATCCTTTTATCCCATTGGCATGAAGACCATATAAGCGGGAATAGAGTTTTTTCAGATAAAGAGTTTTATTCTCATCCCTCTGACCAACATCTCATCGAGAATACCTCCAAAATGATTGAATATTATGATTGCGTAGGTTCAGATTTTGAGGATGAGTTTAGAGATTTACTGGAATCTTTAAGAATGGAAAATGTTGAGGTTTCTGAAGAACTCGTAGATGATCAAAATATCTCTATAAATGATACTTATAATCTGAAAGTCATCCATACCCCAGGGCATACAGCGGGACATTGTTGTTTCTATGAACCTCAATTTAAATTTGCCTTTTTAGCTGATATTGACCTCTCAAGTTTTCCATTTTATGGTGGAATAGACTCCAATCTTATTGAATTTGAAGAATCTATTGAAAAAATCCAAGGATTTGACATCGAAATTGCAATAACTGCGCATAAAGGTGTCATTCAAGGAAAAGAAATTATCTTCCAAAGACTTGAAAGGTTCAAAAAAGTTCTTGAAGAGAGAGACGAGCGAATTCTTGAGTGTTTAAGCGAGAAAAAACCAATCAAAGCAACGGAGCTGATTGATATGAATATAATTTATGCGAAATATTCACAATTTAAGGATTATGAGCTCATCGCGGAAAAAATAATGATAGAAAATCATTTTGAGAAGTTCCTGGAAAATAATTTAATTGAAAAGGAAGACGATGGATATCTATTGACTTAAAAAGAGATCTATATCGGTTCTAATATTTTTTTAAGTTGCTCAAATAATAGATATTCTCTGAAATTTTTAATGGGATTTTTACTCCTTCTAGGTTTTAGTTCAAGCCTTTTATTTATTCATATTAAATCTCGCTCAACTGTATACCCCCCTGAAATAGAATCATTGTCCCTAGAACATCCTAAATTAGTTATTGCCGCTGCTCTTGGAGCTCCAGACAAAATTCACGGTGAAGTAGTCTGGCTAGTGGTTGGTCCAGAATTGGAAAAAAAATTTACAGATGAAGATAAAAA
>WJIN01000071.1 GCA_014730295.1 Promethearchaeota archaeon
AGCGATAAAGGAATTTCTTAAGGATATGGATTATTATGCGGTAAATCTTTTGTATCGTAAAGAAGACTTTATTCCCGTGATTCGATATCTTAATTCGCATTTTAGCATGGTATATACCCTTGATTTTACCGAAGAGTTTTTGGAAGATTGGATGGACACCTTTTTTGAGTTAAAGCTCGCCGACCTCAAAAATCCATTATTTTCGACCTTCGTCTTAATTTTAAGATTTTTAGATCCCTCAAACCTATAAAAGTTTATAATTTTTCATTGGTTTTACAAATTATCGTGGAAAACGAGAACTTGAAAAAGGGGATATTATTTGGTATTTTTGCGAATTGTTTTATCGGTCTCCAACCCATTGTAGCAAATGCACGACCTGAATTTATTGATCCTTTTATTTATGCCGCATTAACCGTTTTGTTTGAATCAATCGTTCTTTCACCCGTAATGATTCTAAAGCGAAGGAAAATTAGAAAACAATATAAAATAGGTCTTATTTCTCAAGAAGATTTTCACTCGCTCTTATATGGATTTAAAGATAACAAATTATTGCTATTATTTATCGGGGCAGTATTTGGTGGTGGTCAAATACTCTTCTTTATAGGCTATGGTCTCGCAGGATCAATTAATGGAGCGTTAGCCCAGAAATCTACAATCTTCTTTTCCTTACTCTTTGGTTTTTTGCTCTTAAAAGAAACCATTACCAAATTACAGATTGTTTTTTCCGCCGCTCTATTTTTTGGTCTTATTTTAGCAGTCACCGAAGGATCATTCAATTTATTGGAGATTAATCTAGGTGTCCTAATACTAATTCTGTTAACTTGTCTCTGGATGCTTGCTCACACACTCACGAAACCAATTTTTCAGAGAAAACAAGCAGTTCCTTCCCAAATGGTTGTAATACGAAATGCAATCGGGGCGGTTATTCTTTTCGTGATTTTTTTTCTTTTCTTTCCCATTAGAATGATTGAAATGCTTTCTAACCCAGTGATTATTCTATGGGGCTTCCTCATGGGTGCTACTTACGGGATTGGACTGTTTTTCTGGTATCAAACGTTATCTCATTTGGATGTTTCAAAAGCCAGTATATTAGTATCTCCTACTCCAATCGTGACAGCAATATTTGCGACAATTTTTCTTAATGAAATATTTACCATCGCCGATTTATTAGGTACTCTGATAGTTATTATTTCTATAGTAGTTATAATGTGGGAAAAATGATAGGAGAAATGTTAAGTATATTGTACATTCCTAGTTATAAATCTAAAAATTTATTATAAAATTTTGAAATGAAATTTATTTCTAAATTTAAACTTGATATACTATTCAATGCAAATATTTTAATATGCATAATCATTAGATATTACATGTTAATTAGATTATACAATTAGAAATTAAAACAGAAAAACATTTTAAACATTAATTATGTCGGATAACGCAATCGTTAAGGTACGAAACTTAAAAAAATATTTCGAAAATGTAAAAGCGGTTGATGGAATATCTTTCAATGTAAATAAGGGCGAGGTATTTGGGCTCTTAGGTCCTAATGGTGCGGGAAAAACAACAACCATTAAATTACTTCTCGGCTTACTTGAACCTAATGAGGGAGAAATGGAAATATTCGGTTTAAATCCTGAACGCAATGATGTCCAGATAAAGGCGAATACGGGATATGTTAGCGAAGAGCCGCTTATATTTAAGTCCCTAACTCCAAAAGATATCTTCAATTTTATTGCTTCTATACGTGAGCTTGATGAAGCAGAAGTTCAAGAACGAGCTAAAGAATATTTAGAAAGTCTTGATGCTCTTGAATTTTATGAGCAAATGGTTGCGACGTTGTCTCACGGAAATAAACAGAAGATGCAAATCATCTCTGCCATTCTTCATGATCCAAAATTGTTGATTCTCGATGAACCCTTAGCAGGATTAGATGCCAAATCAGTAAAAGTTATGAAAGAGATTTTAGAACTTCATACTGAAGGAGGAGGCGCTGTACTTTTTTCTACTCATATTATGGAAATCGCACAAGATTTATGCGATAGAATCGCTATTATCAATAAAGGTAAATTAGTTGGAATTGGAACAATTGAAGAGCTACAAGAACAAGCTAATAAATTAGGAGCTAGCTTGGAGGATGTATTTTTACGTTTGACCGAGCAAGATACTTCCGTTAATGAGATTGTAGGGAAGTTGAGAGATACCTTTAAGAAGAAAAAGGAGTTGATGTAAAACTTTGGAGAGCGAACTTCTTGATTTATACCATAAAGCAAAATATGTAAATAGAGAGGTTTTCGTGGAAGCTCAATTACAATCTGCGGGGTCAAATCAAGCTAGATTACTTGAACGCATGGAAAAGAGTAAAAATTTCATGCGCAATAATGTTATTGCGACTAAAGTAGTATATGCATTTGTCCTGTGTTTTATGCCTATCCTTCTGCTCATTGGTTATTTTGAAGTTATTCAATCACTCGGAAGTGCACCTATCGAAGCTATCATATTTACAGAAAGCATTATATTTTCGATCTTCTTCGGATTAAACTTTTCATACCTCATATTATTTGGAATGCTCAATACCAGCAGCTTCATGTCTGGAGAATCATTTGATTGGCTCCATACTCTTCCTATTTCCGAAAAAAAGGTAAAAAAACTTGGGTTTATGACACTATTTCGTAGCTTGGATCTTCCCTTGATTGCGATGATTGTGGCATTTCCAGTGGTGATTTTTATCGGCACTCAAGATATTCTGCTCACTGTGATAACCGCGATAATTTCAGTACCGAATGTTTTATTGAGTTTTTGTATTTTAATATTCATAGGGGAAAAATTAAGCAGAATTCTTTATGGTAAACAAAAAGCTACTAAAAAGGCCTCAATCCTTCGAATGGCAACGATGGTAGGATATATATTGATGGCTATGAGCCTAGGGTTTATTATACAATTAGCATTTCAAGCAGTTGGGATTCTTTTTGATCTGCTTATCACCTATAAATATACTTCAATTTTAGGGTTTGTGTTTAGCCTTATTCCCTATCCATTCGGGCCGAGCTTTTTTATCTCTAACTTTCTGGCACCCACCCAAATTCCACCACTCTTGTGGGTTACCAGTTCCATTGGATTTATTCTGTTTCTAATATTAACTTGGTTGGTTTATCAAAAAGCCGTGAATTCACTCGATTTAGTCACCGCTTCCGAGAAAATGAGGGAAAAAGTAGAAGAGACATCCGTCAAGGAGAAGGAGATCGTAGAAGTAGAAATAACTACGAAACGTCCCATAATAGCTTATATGAGGAAGGATCTAACAACAGCGACGAGGGATTTTCAAACATTTATGTTTATGATATTTCCGATAATACTTCCATTAATTATGGTTTTTTCAGCTTCAGCTGGAATCGAATTTGGCAATCCTGAAACTCTAGATATATTAATAATTTGGCTGTTTGTGCTTATGACATGTACATATATACCCGCAATGCTGGTATCGGGGCTTTTAAATATGGAAGAGACAGGTTCTGCTATATTATCCTCCTTACCGATTCTTCCCAGAGATCAGGCAAAAGCGAAACTACTTTTGATGCTTTCAATTCAAACATTCTCCTTTCTAATTACCCCGTTAATATTCTCACTCATCTTTGGGGTTTGGATTGTTTTTGTGTTGATAGTTTCGTCAATTCCGCTTGCTTGGACATTTATGATACTATTCTTTGAATTAAAAATCCGATTCTTTGGTCAAATGAAGTATAAGTACGTAATAGAGGAGATCAACCGGAATTACAAGATTTTAAAATGGGTGATTATGCTTGCGATTGAACTCGGATTGTTTGTATTGTTATTGATCACTGTGTTTAATATCGCTTTTATCACGCTTAACATACCTTTAGTTTCGATTATCCTTTTGGGGGTAGGAACCACTGGAACACTCATTCTTTGGTACGCATTTAATCGGATGTTTCCTAAGCCGGAAGAGATGAAAAGATACAAGACAGGAGGAGCTTTGAGACACACACCCGCCGTGGGAGCTATTGTTTTAGCTATAACCTACATTGGATTCCAATTTATTCCAGGATTCTTAGAACTTCTACTGATACCGATTCTTCCTTATCTCTCTTTAATCGGGTTGTATTTCATAGACTTTTTATTTGTCTTTGGTACTCTCGCATTCTTATGGCTCTATGTAGTACCGTTTGGATTCAAACTCCCTAATAAAGATCGGAATTTTGGCGAATATCTCCAAGATATTGGTCTTGGAAAAAATCAACCGATTCTTAAAAATATCGCAATAGGATTAGCTTCTTTTGGAATATTTGCAATCGTGGTATGGCTTGGAGGAATCTTGTTAGGAACATATATATTCGATCCCAATATATTGTTTGGAACACCCACTATAACGAATTTGGGATGGTTTTTGTTTGTTATAATGTTAATTCCGGGAATTTGGGAAGAATTTTCTTTCAGAGGGGTCATCATACCCAATTTAAAGAGAAAATACTCCCAAACTCAGATAATTCTTATAAGTGGATTAGTTTTTGGTTTCACACATGCCATTAATTTCCTAAATATTCTTGTCGGAGGAAATCCGGTCTTTGTGCTATATCAAATTATCTACGCATCCCTATTGGGATTTGGATTCGGTTATATGTTCTTGCGAACGAAAAGTTTGATTCCATGTATCATACTTCATTACCTCGTGGACTCGGTGGGACAATTGTTCTTAAATACTTTATTTACTGATTGGATTTCGATATCTATTTATCTGATTGGATTTTTGGGAATTATTCCCGCAATATTGATTATCCTTTTTGTAAAGCTTGTAACTAAAGAAAATGGCCGCTAAGGCTTTTATTTCAAAAAAATTACCTTTTTATTATTTCTTTATTTATTTTGAATAATGATTCTTATTTCCATAATTAAAATATAATATATTCGATTTAGTCGTTGATAGATGTCCGAAAAATTATTTCCTATAAGTATAAATCCCGATCTCTGCAAAAGATGCCAAAAATGCTCCTATTCCTGTCCAACCAAAGCTATTTTTTGGAAAGACTCAATGAGATATGTAAATTATACAAAATGTAAGGGATGCTTGAAATGCATGGAGGTTTGTGAGCATGGTGCCGTCGAAGTTATCTCTCTTGAAGAGGGAAAGCTTAAAGGGTTTAAAATTGATGGAGAGCGATGCAATTTATGTCTCAGTTGTACAGAGGAAAATTTTTGTTTTCAAGACAGATTTTCTTTTAATGAGGAAATAAAACAAATTGTTTTTGATGGGAGTGATTTGAATAAATGCTCGGCGTGTTTGAAATGTTTTAAATCATGTCCTAACAACGCGATAATCCCTATCATTGAAGAAAAAACATAATATAAGCTATTTTTTAGTTCCATTAATATTCTGAAACAATAATAGTTAAATAGTTCAAATAAATTGTTTAAAACATGGCGAAATTAAGTGCTAGAAATCAATTAGAGGGTACTATTAAGAAAGTTACTAAGGGAGCCGTGAATGCTGAAGTTATCATCGAGCTTCCCGGTGGTATCGAAATCACCTCCATCATTACAAATCAATCTGTAGATCGTTTAGGACTTAAGGAAGGCGGGAAAGCCTATGCGGTAATTAAAGCCACCAATGTAATGATTGGAACTGATATGTAAAATCAAAATTAATTTCTTAATTATTTTCCTTTTTTTGAACTTTGAGGTATCCCAAGCAAATCTTCAAGACTTTTTCGAGTGAACCTTTTTGTATCATATCAAGAGTATCGGTTGGTTGATGATAGAATTTAAAGAATTTTTTTAGTTGCATTGCTGAAATTGTGCTTGCTTTGATTCCCGCTTTGGAGAAAGCCGTAGCATCCGTACCCCCACTTATTTGACCAATTAATTTCTCCATTCCTCCCGAACCAAAAGGTTCTGCTTTCACTTGAGCATTTTCCGCCGCCGCCACCAATTTTCGAACGACCTCTGCCGAATGTTCAGTCCGAGTCGTAGGTTCATATTCAACAAACTTAATAACATTTTCATTCATTATTCCGTCCATATTTATATTTTCTGCGTCCAGTTCTTTTAGTTCCTCCTCATGCTCTTCAACATATCTGTATGCTCCTCTTAATCCCGCTTCTTCACATCCAAATGAGATTAACCTGATTTCCGTATTATTGGGTATTAACTCCTTATGTTTTTGAAGATATCTGGCAATCCCAATGACGATGGATACAGCACTTAAATTATCAACGGCTCCCGGTACTTTATTGGCACGCATTCCCGGCGAAACAAAGTTAAACAATGCAATCAAAGGAACAATCCCGATGATAAAGGTCCAGAACGCTATATTGAAGAGAATCTGGAAGGTATCAAAGTTAAGTAGAGTGGAGAGGAAATAAAACAAAGAGCAGACTAGCCAAAACACCATTATTCCTAATCCAAGAAAAATTATAATCCCATATCCTACTTTTAAGTATCGTAAAAGATTGAATTGAAGAGCAGAATCATGATGACCAGAGAAGATAAGAATTTTTTGTATTTCTCCTTCTCCACGTATGGTTCCCACGACATTTTGAGAGTGACGTTTTTTAAAAAGCGGGTCTATAAACTCCCTATAATTAAAGAATTCGTTCCATATGATAACGAAAGCCACAGCATTCAGTATGAAGATGATTAAAGAAAACAACAGAGAAACAAAATAGCCATATTCCAGTGGTTGGAAAAAAAAGATCAGAAATGATATAAACACTAAAAACACATTTATTTTTATAAAACCCAAAAACGCGCGGGGATGACACGAAAACGGTTCGATTTTGGTCTCATCACATACTTTGTCCAATTCGCTTTTGATAATGTTTGCGGCGTGTACCTCTTCTTCACTGCAAGGCATTCGAGGACCGCATTCATCAATAATTTTATCGATTATTGTATATAAATACGCAGAATCATCCGAAGAAATATCTATTACCATAATAGGTTATTTGGTTTTATTTCATTTAAATTTTATAAGAGAAAGCTTTTGAACAAATCATTGATTTATCAAATACTAAGAAAATGAATGGTAAGTGTGATTGAAAAATTACGATTTATATTGAAGAACAATATGTGTGTAAAGTTTGCGGTTTCAATATTATAGGTCATCATCCAGCAAATTGTCCATTTTGCGGAGCTTCGCAAGAAAATTTTATTACAGCAGAGGAGTGCTCACAAGAATATAAAGTTACGAAAACTAAGGTAAATAATAAGGTTTATTGTTTAAACTCTGAGCCCGCGTTAGGACTTGAGCATAATGCCTACAAAGTTGAAACTCCACAAGGTATTATATGGATTGATTGTCCCTCAACATTTGATAATCGTTTGAAGAAATCCAAGATCAATGTGTTTACTCATCATCACTTTATCGCTGCGGCAAATTTATATAAAAACTATTTCTCTAATGAATTATGGATACATAGACGTGATTCGAATAATAACATAGCAAATAAATATGATTTTGATGAATTATTCGAATCTGATTTCAATTTGGATGGAATTCACGCCTTTCATATTGATGGTCACACCGAGGGTTTTACGTGTTATATCTATGAGAATGTGTTATTTGTTTGCGATTACATCTTCATCAAGGAAGAGACGGTCAAATTTAATCCCTACGGTCCTTATCAAATGACCCTAAAAGGAGCAAAAAATCTTAATACGAGAATCAAAAAGTATGACATTTTAAAGGTATGCGGATATGACTACTTTATGGAATTTGAGATGTGGTATGATAAATTTATAACCCTAATAGAATAGCCTTAATTAACGAACACACCAACAAAATCATCTGATTTCATAACGAATTTTAAAATATAAATAAAATAGTTATTTATAGACCAGTCTTATTTTAATTCATTACTAAAAGTTATAGTCTTTGATAAAGATGGTTAGTCTAAAAAATAAAACTCTTTTCATAACAGGAGCAAGTAGAGGTATTGGGAAAGCCATTGCATTACGAGCTGCGAGGGAGGGGGCGAACATTGCTGTTGTCGCGAAGACCAAGGAACCTCACCCCAAACTTCCCGGCACAGTATACTCCTCTGTAGAAGATATAGAGAAGGAGGGGGGGAAAGGATTACCTTGCATCGCAGATATCCGATTTAAAGACCAAGTAAAGACGGCTGTAGAAGACACTGTCGATGAATTTGGTGGGATCGATATTTTGGTAAATGATGCAAGTGCCATAAATCTAAGTTCTACATTAAATACATCGATGAAACGATTTGATTTAATGTTTTCGGTAAATGTGAGAGGGACGTTCCTTTGTTCAAAATTATGTATCCCTTTTCTTAAAAAAGCAGAAAATCCGCATATTCTGAATATGTCTCCGCCCCTAAATCTTGATCCTAAATGGTTTGCAAATCATGTCGCCTACACTATGTCCAAGTATGGGATGAGTATGTGTGTGTTAGGTATGTCAGAAGAATTTAAAAAGGATAGAATAGCCGTTAATGCCCTTTGGCCTAGAACCGCAATCGCAACTGCTGCAGTAAAGAATTTATTAGGGGGTGAAACCTCCATTAAACATTCCAGAAAACCCGAAATAGTGGCAGATGCAGCCTTTTTTATTCTCACCAGCCCAAGTAAAGAATGTACAGGAAACTTTTTTATTGATGATGAAGTACTAATTGAAAATGGGATTACCAATTTAGAAAAATACTCTGTGGTTCCCGGTGCGAAACTGATTCAAGATTTCTTTTTATATGGTGGAGGGGAAACATAAATCCTAGGATTCTTTATTGGAAAAAAAGTAAATAGAAATAGGGTAAAAATAGGGAAGTATTACATCCAAGAGATATCAAGCGGTCCGCGCGGTGGAGCTCTATGATATTTCAAGTCGGGATATCCAAGAATAAGTACACCCGTTATTTTCATCTCATCCGAAATTCCCAACTTTTTTTTTAACTCATCATACCGGTTTAATGCTTCTTGAGCATATCCAATCCAACATGTTCCCAAACCAAGTGATTGAGCTGCGAACATTCCATGTGTGAGAGCAATCCCGGCATCATTTAAAGCTAATGAATTAAGTTCGGGAGCATAAGAAATGAGCAGAACAGGCGCTTCGTAGAACACGGGATCCTTTCCTTGTTCAACTTCCTCGAAAAAATTATTCAGACTCACTTCTGTTCTTGATTCTGTGACCATATGTTTGATACTTTTGGGTAAAAAGTATTTTAAAAATCGCTTATGATCAACGAGTTTTTTCAATAATCCGAGCATTTTAATGACCGCTTGTCTAATATTATCAATCTTTTCATCATCTTTCAATACTATATATTTCCATGCTCTATCATTCCTCGCACTGGGTGCATAGCGCATTGCGTCAAGAACAGATTCAATAGCATCCTTTGGCACATCTTTGTCTTTATATCCTCGAACAGACCGCCGTACTCGAATAAATTTAAAAAGTTCTTCATAGCCCAATATTTTATCCGGACTTTGAACTTCCTCAAATTCTAAGATATCATCCTCTGCTTCATAAAGTATAGCATTAGTTGGGCAAATTGCTACGCAGTGTCCACATTTTATGCATCCGTCGTTAGGGTCCTCAAATATCACCCTTCGCTTTTCTCCAATCTCTGTGGGAGGTTTTTCAAAAAGGCCGGTAGAACATTCTTTTATACACTCTAAGCATTTAATACATTTTTCGTTATCTATTCCTTTTATTTTCATAGCTAATCATCTATTCTTTAAAAATTTGTAAATCTTATTTAGTTTTTTATTGACTAGAATTCAATTAAATATCATTCCAATTAAATCAGCAGATCCAAAAATTAATCTAAAAGGAAAATCTTTATCGGCTTTTTTGGTTTATAATGAGGTTAAAGAAATG
>WJIN01000072.1 GCA_014730295.1 Promethearchaeota archaeon
ACTTAAGGTCATACCTGTTCCAAGTGCTTGTAGGGAAATTACTGGATTAGCTAGCCTCGTTTCTATGGTTGGAAAAGGATTTAAGGAATCAGCGATAAGCCCTACAAAAAATGCCCCAAAACTAAGTCCTCGAGCAATAGAGAAAATAATTGAATTTGCCGAAGCCCGTAATTCTGTGTCATATAATTCTGAGGACCATACACCAAATATTCCGTGTAATCCAAAACCTAAGGTTATTACTATCGCTGAAACTAAAATAAGGGTTTGGTTATAAATCAATAAAGTAAAGATGACAAAAAATATCCCTCCAGTAATACCAATGAGATTATCTAATCCAAAGGCTCTTTTCCTTCCGATATAATCACTTAAAAATCCAAAAAAGAATAATCCTCCTGCTGCAATCACCATTACAACCAACATAAAAAGCAGTGAACTAGTTTTTGGGTTAGCCGCCCCAGCGATAGCAAATAAATATTGAAAGAATTCCGGCGCGTGATCTACAAGCGCATGATATGCTGTTTCCGCAAACCAAAATAAAATTATTAATAATATTGTCAGTTTAGCCCATTTTTTACTGAATAATTCTCTAATCCTGAGCTTTTGTTTTTCCCCAGATTCTTTGGTGATTCTATCATATTCGGACCAAACCGCAGATTCTGGAAGATAAAACCAGAATAATAGAAGAAATGGAATCGGAAATAAAGCCGTGACGAAACACCATTGCCATCCATATGGACCTATTAACAAGGAAACAAGCAGTGCGGCTACATATCCAAAAACAAAAGTAGAATGTACTAACCCTCCCACCGCACCTCTTCTTTTAGGCTTAAAATATTCAGATATCAGGGAAAAAGAAATGCCCCAGCTAACTCCCAACCCAGACATTAATCTCAGCACCGCAAAAAGCCAAAACATATTGGGAGGTACCAATGCAGTCATTGATGAAAATATGGAATCCCATGCGATTGAGATAAGAAGTGCTTTTTTCCGTCCAAATCTATCTCCGATTTCGCCGAATAATATTGCCCCAGGAACAGTAAAAACGAATTGTAAAGAAATAACTAAACCAATTTGAGCTGTTGTAACACCAACAAAATATGCTTGTAATTCTGTTGAGAGTGTTGAGATTAGAACTAAACTGTAGCCATCATGCATCCAAGCGATGCTGGCGGCTAATATAATAACCAAAATGGTAAATTTTGATAACTCTCTTTTTTCAGTCATTTGAAATATCCCATTTTTATGCGAAAAGAATATTCGTTGCAATAATATTTCTTCTCCTAGTATATAAATATTGTAAATGTTATTGATCTTGATCAAAAAACAAACAATACATTTTTGATCTTAATATTTCTAAATTTCAAAGATAAGATTAAATTATAAATAGATTCAATCCAATAAGTTAACTATTAAAAGTTAAGAATAGAAATTATGTCGAATGTCAACAAGATTTATGAAGAAATCCAAGGAATTGTCGGCAATGATTATATTACAGATAAAGATTTTATGAAAGCCTCCTATTCGCGAAATGTGGATCCAGCATTTCCGGACCGATGGGCAGATATTATAATCAGGCCTAGTTCAGTAAAGGAAATCTCAGAGATCGTAAAAGTAGCAAACAAATATAAAATAAACATTGTCCCACGAGGTGGAGGCGCGGATTTGGTAGGAGGGGCTACGACAGATAGCGGAATATTATTAGATTTAACAAGGTTGAATAAAATTATAGAAATAAATGAAGATGATTTTTATTGCATTGTAGAATGTGGAATTACTTGGGGTGCATTAATCTCGGAATTATATAAAGTCGACTTAACCACCGGAGTCTTAGGTCCAGGAAGCGGATATTCTGCCACTATAGGAGGAGCAATTTCTAATAGTACTGCGGGATTTGGTTCCACAAAGTATGGATTAGTCCCAGATAATTGTCTTGGTGTAGAAGTTGTGCTGCCAAATCCAAAAGGAAGCGTTATCCAGACTGGAGCTAAATCAAATAAATATGCGGAACCGATATGTCGATATGGAGTTGCACCGGACTTTACGGGATTATTCATGGGTGATGCGGGTACATTAGGTATAAAGACAAAAGCCTATTTACGTCTTTTTCCAAATTCTCCATTCAAAGTGCAAAGGAACTATATGCTCAAAAAAAATGATTATAAAACGGTTTTTAAGTTGATGAATACTCTCCAGACGCATATTAGAGACGGTTTACATGATTTATATATTAATCCTAAAGTGGTTGTACAACTTTTAGCGGCACAGGCAGAAAATAAACCATTGAAACGAGTAAGGGTAACTGGTCCAGTGTTCATGTTTATTTTAGAAGCGTTTGATGAAAGAGTTTTACAAATTTATGTAGAAACTGTCGATAAAATTATGTTAAATGATGCTAGGTTATTCGAATGGTCTGAAATTGATTTAAATGAGAAAAATTCAAAAGATTGGGAATTAGATTTGAAATTTCCCTATAGTTATTTTAATAAATTTATCTCGCTCGCTCCTCCGAAAATTTCTTGTACCACGTGTCATAAACTCCCAATTTCAAAAATCGAAGAGAAAAAGAATTTAAGCACTAAATTTGACAGGAATCATCAAGGAGAATTTCCAGAAGATAGTTTTTCTCTTTTTGCCAGATCCATTCATTTATTACCAAACGGACATTGCGTATTTGCTGGAGGATTTAATGCTGAAAACATAGATACTCAAAGAGAGATTGCGATGAAAATTTGGCATAAAAAAGTAAGATCTCAAGTTCGGTATGGAGGTGTCCATTATTGGTTAGGGGAGTCCATCTCGCAATCTATACTTGAAGCTGATGCTTATACATCTGATTTTATTACATTTTTTAAAAATGTTAAGAAAACCGTTGATCCGAATTTCATTCTTAGCCCAAATAAATTTCATTTATATGATTATGATGATGATCATATGAAATATATTGTAAAAATGGAGGATGAGGAGAGAATTAATGATTGTGAAGAAAAATAAGAAAGAATATAAATTCCTTGCAAAATATGAAAAAATGCTTTTACAATGTATCGCTTGTGGAGATTGCAGAGAAGCGATAGATATTACATCTAGTCCCCCAAAATGGGGTGTTTGCGCCGTTCGGGATCATTCACCTGGGTTTGAACCCTTTTTCGGGAGGGGGAAGATGCAAATAATTCGTTCAATTTGGCAAAATAAATTAGAATTAAGTAAAGAGATGGCAGAAGTCATTTATCAATGCCCAACTTGCAATGCGTGCGCAGAAACGTGCGTTTATGATTTAGATAATGCTTTAATTTATGAAGCATTACGAGCTGAATTGGTTGAAGAAGGATTTGAGCTTGAATCTCATAAGGAAATGAATCAGGCAATGGAGAGACTTTTGAATCCGTATAATAGGGGGAATGAAAGAAAAGGAGAATGGATAAAGAAGCTCGACTTTGATATTAAAAATGCAAAAGAAGAAGATGCTGAGGTTCTATATTTTGTGGGTTGCACTGCTGCTTTGACTCTTGAAATTCGTAGCGTCGCTATAAATACTGCACATGTGTTAAATAAATTAGGGATTGATTTTTCTGTATATGGTGAGGAGGAAGTCTGTTGCGGAAGTGTTGCTCTGCGGACGGGCAATAGAAAGGCATTTGATTCGGTGGCCGCCAAAAATTATGAATTGTTGAAAAATTCGAGTGTTAAAAAAATCATAACAAGCTGTGCTGGATGTTATAGAACCCTAAAAATAGATTATGCTGATATAATGGAGGAGTTAAATATTGAAGTTTTACATACGATTGAATTTATTAATGATAGGATCAATCAAAAGAATATAAAACTCAAAAATTTAGGAATCCTTGTAACTTATCACGATCCTTGCCATACAGGAAGACATACAGGACTTTATGAAGAACCAAGAGAGATTTTGAAAAAAATTGCTACACTTAATGAAATGAAAACAATAAAGAATAACGCGAAATGTTGTGGAGCTGGAGGAGGAGTGAAGAAAGGTTTTCCAGAATTATCGTTAGAGATTGCAAAAGCACGGATTAAGGAAGCAGAAGAGACTGGAGCAGATTTTTTAGTAAGTATTTGTCCATTTTGCTTCAGAAATCTCAGAGACGCAATAAAGGATTTAAATTCCGATCTGAAGATGATTGACTTAATGGAATTAATTAATCAAACCTTATGAATGAGTAAAAGGAATTAAATTTAAAATATTGAAAACTAAAAGTCAAAAATAAATTATGGAAAAAAAGAGATGAGAAAAAATGAGTTTTAAAAGACCAATAGAAGAAATCAGAAAGAAAAAAGAACAAATGAGGACAAGCGTATTTAGCGGTGCTGAGATGATGTGGGTTTTATGGGAGACCAAAAGAGAAATTATTGATCATTTACTTCCTCCTCCTTTAGAACCAATTGATCGTCCAATCGCATTAGCATTTGTGGCAAATTATCCCTCCCATTCTTACGGATTGCCTTATACTGAAGCCGCCTTGATACTTAGATGTCAATTTAAAGGCGAGTTGGGGAATTATTTTCTCGCTATGCCTCTCACCGATGATAGAGCTACTTTTGCTGGACGGGAAATTTGGGGATTCCCAAAAAAAATTGCAAATGTTCATTTCGAAAAGAAGGGAAATGAATTATATGGATATTCTGAGCGTTTAAGTGTGAAAAACATTGAAATTGAATTGAAGCTCACAGGTAAGTTTAATGATGAGGAAACTCCAAAAATAGTATCCGAAATTCAAATGATTCCAAAGAGAGGAAAAGGAACTACTAACTATCTCTTTAAACATTTTATTCATCCCACCAAAGAAGGATTTGATTATAATCCGTGGTTGGTAAAACAAAAAACCACTTCTAAGATTAAATCTATGCAAATGGGAGAGGCAAAAATAATATTGAACTCAACCATTCACGATCCATGGGGGGAAATTGAAATTGTTAGAACGCTCGGTGGAATGTATTTGCAATCGGAAAATGAAATGTATCCCGGGGAGATTGTGGCGGAAGTTGATCCGGACGAATTTTTGCCTTATTCCTACATAAAATGGGATTGGTATTAAATTTTGAATCCCTAAATCTTTAGGTTATGATCTTCCCTTTTCCAATAATTTTCTAATATCCTTGATATTTCGGTTCCTTTTTCCGCAAGAATGCTTTTATTCCTTCTTGAACATCTTCAGCGGCAGAATTCACACCAAATCCGAGCTGTTCAAATTGAAGACCAATTGGAATAGGAACTTCAGTTCCAAATTTTAGACATTTTTTAATGATTGAGAGCGCGGTAGTAGCAGAATTTCCGAGCATAGATGCCTTGTCATGGACTAGTTTCTCAAATTCATCTCCTTCTTTTGCTAGAAAACTCACATAACCATTCTTATACAATTGTTTCGCTGAAACCCTTTCCCCAAAATAAAGCATTTTAATGCTTCTCGAGAATCCCAGATTTCTCACCGCCCTTTGAGTTCCACCCCCAGATGGGAAGATGCCTCTCAAGATCTCAGCGAATCCAAATACAGAGCGTTCAGTTGCGATAACTACATCACATGCTAATGATAATTCGAATCCGCCTCCGAGAGCATATCCATCAACCGCAGCAATTAACGGTTTTGGAAAGCTCTCAATTCGATCAAAACAATTATGGATAAGTGTAATGGCATAGGTCATATGGATGGGTATATGAGGTTTTATACCCGGTTCAAAAGGATTACTTAAATCAGCCCCCGTAGAAAATGCGGGTTTTTTTGTATACTCCTTAGTACCACGCAATACCACACAACGAATATTGGAATCCAATTCCATCGATTCTAACGCATCTACTATCTCTCTCAAAGTTTTCATAGTTATTGCATTTAATTTTTCAGGTTTATTTAAGGAGATTACCGCGTAATTTGCATCAATAGATCCTCCACTACTTAGAGGTAAATCGAGTTTTATGTGGTCATATTGACTATTTTTTTCCATATGTTTTAAATCCACTCCTTTTTTGCTTTCTTTTGGTAAAAATAGTATTTTTCCATAAGTTTTTCCTACTTGGAATTATTAATTGTATATTCAATTTATATAAATATAAACTTTAAATAATTGAATTTTTTATAAAAATAGAGAATATTCATCAATTAAAATAGGATTTTCAAATTCTATCCAATAATAAAACTACTTAAAACTAATGAGGATAAAAAATGGAACCAATAGGAATAGTATTTCTGTTTAATATGGATGAGGGAAACCCAAAGGAAGTCTCAGAGGAGTTTAGTGAACATTTTCCGAGTGTGACAGAAAACTTAGTAAGAGAAAACTTGCTCGAGTTAGCTCAATTAAAAAAGATTATCGATAATAAGAAAATATATTGGGGAGGCATCAAGAAAGATTTTGAAAAAGTCATACAAAACACCGACATGATCGGGGATCTCGCATGGCAGGTATTCAAAAAACATACTGAGATCGAAGCCTCCGAGGATGTGCGCTGTTTGATTTATGATGGTGAACAGGCACCTTGGGATTTTACTTTAATGAGCTGTGTGCTGTATAAATGAAGGTTAGAATAAAATTTTCATCTTTTTTTAATTTAGATTATCATTATAAGAATTTAACCCATCTAGTATTGATGAAATAATAAAAATATAAATGAAAAAAAGAAAAAATTTGAAAATTTGATTAATCGTACATAACGGAACCGATAATAGAAAGAATTATTGCGATGACTGCCATAAAAAAACCTATCCATAGACTCCAGCTCCAAGGATCAAGGCTACCAAAAAATACAATATACTCTTCACCCGTCAAAAAACTAAGGCCTGATAAAATAGAATCATAATCCTCAATACTGCCTAATCCTATTAAAAATAGAGCTACACCTCCAATCATAAGAAATGACCCTAAAAATCCATATGCTTTACTGTCTTTGAATAAGGGTATTAAAACACATATAGATCCTACTATAAAAAGGATTGGTCCAAGGATCCCGTAAAATCCTAAAATAGAATCTAAAATATCATCGCTGGTGCTATAGGTCCCAAAGGCACTCATATGAGAATTTAAAAAGGGACCGTCTACTTGCCACCATGCACCCAAGGTAGGTTCGATGAAATAAGCAAGAATGCTAAACAAACCCAATAATCCACCAATAACTAATAGAATTTTGGCAGTTCCACTATTTTTAGCCAATTTTAATCAACTATTATAATCATTCAATCAATTTGGATTATAGTATCTAAATTAATAATAGATATATTAAGATTATTTTTTTTAAATATTTATTGATGATCATTATCGAAAAGGTTTTTTGATTCGCTAATAAAATGGTCGTCGCAGAGATCATATTTTCCATTTTCAGTGATTCCATCAAGAATTGTTTCTAAAAGATCTACCGCATATAAAATATGAATCCTTTCAAGCTTTTCCAAAATGAAATGGAGCAATGATTTACTCTTTTCTTGTTTAATTGCACGTGTGATATAAATGTTGAAGATGTCACGAATTAGCGAATCGTCAAATCCGTGTTCTTGTAAGGTAAATATGTTATTGACGAAGGACGAAAATAATGGATTTTTGAGGTCGGCGAGCTTTAACTCAAAAAAGGTGTCCATCCAATCTTCTAAAAACTCTTCGGTAAAATCAAGGGTATATACCATGCTAAAATGCGAATTAAGATATCGAATCACGGGAATAAAGTCTTCTTTACGATACAAAAGATTTACCGCATAATAATCCATATCCTTAAGAAATTCCTTTATCGCT
>WJIN01000073.1 GCA_014730295.1 Promethearchaeota archaeon
TCTGCTGATGATTCTTAGCTTAGTTGATCCTTCTAATATCTCCTCGTCTATTGGTTCAATTCCAGCCAAATAAGCATCACATTCTGGTAAGATTTGTAATTGCTGCTCTCTTGTGGGCTGTTTACCTGGAGTTGCCAATATAATCTTAAAATTTGCATCTTCTAATCTCTTAAGGGAGGGATGTCGATTTTTGGTAATTGAACGGGGAGTGACATATACTTTTTTCATAATATCACCTTCTCGCTTTTTGTATATTCCATTTTGGATTATCTATAATGCTTGGCTGCCCGTCTTTTTGAACTATTAACTTTTTGAAACCCTTATCCTCTATCGTTTTATAATCATGACCCGCATCGGCGCGAAACACAAAGAACGTAATTAAGGGATCATCATTAGAAGTGTTAATACTTCTATGGGCAAATCCCGGGGGAACATAAACAGAGATGCTTGGTTTGAATTCTTGAATTTCTGTTCTACCGTGTTGATCCTCCATTAAAAGATAGCCACAACCTCTGAGGCAATAATAAACTTCGGCAGTATTGAGCTCATCGTGGAAATGTCCTTTCGTCATATAATATTCATCCCCAATTTTTCCGGGATATAAGATAGTAGTACCAAACGCCAAGTTTTCTGGATTTTGATCAATATTTAAATCATAAAATTCGTAAATTAGGGGATCACTCTCTCTGACCGTTTTTACAAAGGCATCCTCATCGTAATACATACCCTTCATATCGGAAAGAAGTCGTTTCTTGGATATCTTCCCAGGCGATATCCCAGTTAATAAATCAAACTTTAATTTAAATGAATTTGTATTATTTATTTTGTCCATCATCCATGCTCTCCTTTATTTTGCTTTTACGGCAATTTGTGATATTTCTTCAAATTTCGGACCTTCTACGGGAATACTAATATGAAATACTTCAGCAATTACTCTCGTCCATCCATGTAAAAAATAGACCCATCCATCCTCGATATGGAGGTTTTTCTCTTCTGCTTGCGCACGCGCTTGATCTAAAAAGACTAAATCTCCTCGATAATTATAATCCCAAGCAAACCCATTTAGTGGGAATTCTGCATCATCAGTGATAGGAGAGCCAGGAGCATCCTTTCCAAGTCCCGTCCCATTAATTACAAGTGAGCCTACTTTTAGATGATTGACAATATTATCGTTCTGTTCTGGATTAGGATGATGAAAGTATTCTACCTCTATTCCAGGATTAATAGTTTTATGGATCTTATTCATCTTTTCGAGTCGGGGGATGCTTCTATTAGAGATATATATCTTGGAAGGTCTGTTATCAGGATCTAATTCTTGCATTATATATGTCGTTAATGCTAAAGAAGCCCCTCCAGCGCCAATTATTAATATCTCTGCTCCAGTGTCTTGCCAATGGTTTTCTGGAATGAATGAATCAAATGCTAGACCACTGGTTATAGGATCCTTTGCATGACCAATCAACTTTTTATCGTATTTTGAAATACAGCTAATCTCCCCCAATAGTTGCGTAAATTCTCCCACTTTATCAAATAAATCTTGAGCCGCTTCATACAGATCGATTTTATGAGAAGTCACTAACGCGCCTAGTGAATTATCATCATCTTTAATATACTTCACAATCTTTCTGTATTTCTCTTTGTCTGCATGAATTTTAAAATTAATACCTACAAAATCGGGGTCATTCAGATTGAGATATTCTGCCCAGCGGGGAAAAACCCTCATAATCGAAGATTGACGGGTTGATACTCCAATGTAGTAAAAAGTAGGCTTTTTCCTTGGTCTAAAGTCAAACTGGTCCATTATATTGTAATAATATTGTATTAAGGTTTATCAATAGATATTAAGTAATTATTCCTAGTAATACTTAAAAACTAATTAATATTTGTAAATGATCGTAAATATTTGTAAATTTTATATCAAAACATTTTATAAAATGAGGGCATATAATATTTGCATTTTAGAGGATTTAATTTATCAAACTCTTCTGGATATTTTTGAACAATTTTGCATGAATATTTTGCGTGAAAGTCATCATTTTGAGGTTCGGTGATATCTTCTTCTAAGGCATGACTAATACTCTTGATCAGCTCCTCCGTAGAATCCCCACAAGCACCGCATGACGAGTTTTTTATATAATGAGAGCAAGAAAAGCATTGAATATCATCTCGGGACATATTCCTATAAAATGAATACTAAAATTTATAATTTCTCGGGATTAAGAATAGCTAATTACAAAAATTAGAAATAGTTTGAATTTGTTAATGATTGTTAATAAGCTTTAAAATGATGTCTACATTTACTAAATACGGAATAATTCAAATAATGTTAAAAACCTAGAAATATAATAGATGAGTTAACTTATAAAAACTCGAATAAACATTAGAGTATGGCTATATTAGGAATTGATTTAACTTGGATACAATGTGAGAAGGATGTGAAATTAGATGTACAATATTCCGAGATTTTTGAATTATCTCTTATAAGAACTAGGTTTAAATCAATTTAAAATACAAATTATATGAATTAAGAGAAATGAAAA
>WJIN01000074.1 GCA_014730295.1 Promethearchaeota archaeon
CTATCTGAATATCCGATTTCCTCCATCACATATTCAATTACATCAAATATCTTCTCATCATACAAATATAAACCCGTAACGGCATAATTAGTCTCTGGCTTTTGAGGTTTTTCTACAATATTTTCTATTATATTTTCTTTACCTAAGCTAGCCACTCCAAATCGTTCTGGATCTTGAACTGATTTAAGAAACAGACTACATTGATATTTACTTGATTTCTCAAAATCTTTGAATTCTTGTGTAAACGTATCTTCAAAAATGTTATCTCCTAAAATCACCGCGACCTTATGACCATCCACTATTTTTTTTGTCAGATATAGCGCTTCAGCGATTCCACCCGCTCGTTGTTGATAAACGTAATTTAGGTGTGCGCCAAAACCACTTCCATCCCCAAGCAAGCGAACGAAATCTCCCACACTCTCCCCACCTAATACGATTGTGATGTCTTCAATTCCCGAGTTAGTTAAGGTTTTAATTACCTTAAAAATCATCGGCTCGTTATAGACAGGTAATAGATGTTTATTGGTCACTTGGGTTAAAGGCGATAAGCGTGAGCCAGTACCGCCCGCCAAAATTATTCCCTTCATAGAAGTGTCAACCCGTATTGTATTATTTCTTTTGTGTTTAAATTTAAGTATAAGTTGCTTTATTACTTGTTTCTTTGATATTTTAGCAATTTAGAATACCATTATGTAATATAAAATTACAATATCATAAAAAATTTTTAGAGCATCTTTCTAAAAAGAGAATATTGATAAATAGAGATGATATACTTCTGGATTGTTTTTTAGTCTTTAAATATTTATTCAAAAGATTGCCCATATGGATTTAGAAAAACTAATGAAAATACAAAAAATCACCAAAAGCTTGGAATGTTATGGTATATAAGAAGCTATTTAAGACATCAAATTTTATAATTGTATAATTTTATCACAAAAATTTATGATGTTTGGTTAATATTCTAATTAAATTCTATCCTCTCTATCCATACGAGTTTACTATTTTCAATTTGAGATTAATTTGATAAAAATGCATCAATATAATAAAATAAGTTTATTATTTTGCTTTATACTGTTATCATCGACTAGCTTTTTGGCTTGTTCTTTCTTAGCTTTACAGCTCAATAGTGAATCTAATTATTCTATTATTAATGAGTTTAATAGTTATGAGATCAAATTTATTGATATAAAGACTTCTACTACTCATAATCCTATTTCAATTAATGGGAATGAGGAATTTAACCAAACTGCGTTTAATAATGGATGGGAGGGCAACGGAAGTCTGAGCAACCCTTTTATCATTGAGAATTACACGATTTATGCTAACTCAGAGCAGTCGGGCATAGAGATTCGAAATACTAATGTCTCATTTATCCTTCGCAATGTAAGCATCTACGATGGGCGTTCAAATTACAACATTGGCTTTTATTTCAGCAATATTACCAATGGAAATATCACTGGCAACATCGCGAGTAATAATGCCGCTGGATTTTTTCTCAGAAGTTCCTTTAACAACACCTTCGCCGATAATACCGCAACTAATAATATAGACGGGTTTCAAGTAAGAGATTCTTATAATAATACCTTTATTGGTAATAATGCTGAATTAAGCATTGAATATGGCTTCTTTATTGATAATACCAATAATTTAACGCTTTCTGGAAATACATTGTCGAATAATACCGCTCAAAACAATGGAAAGCTAGGATATTATCTCAAAAACACCGGAAACAATACATTGCTGGATAATGTAGGAAACTATAACTCTGAAAGCGGATTTTTCTTGAGTAATTCTTCGGAAAATATTCTTTTCAATAACACCGCGAATCATAACTCGCAGCATGGGTTTTTTTTGAATTATTCGAATTTCAATGAACTAATGAAGAATACCGGAAATTTTAACAGCTTAAATGGAATATATTTAAAACAGAGTAATCATAGTACTATTACTTACAATGAAGTATTGGACAACGGTGCTCAATGTATAAGAGAAGAAGAGTGTGAAGGGAATACCATTCAATTTAACGATTGCGGGGAGGAAGCTTTTCCCATTTTTATTGATGGCAACGAAAATCTTAATGCCACGGCTACATCTGGCAACGGCTCCCTTTCTGATCCATTCATTATCGACAGTTTACAGATTGAAGCGATCAGTCAGCACGGAGTTGAAATCCGTAATACGAATCTATATTTTCTTTTACGTAATATTAAAGTGAGTAATGGCGGCTCAGACTATTATGGAATTTATTTGAACAATGTGTCGAATGGGCAATTGCAAGAAAATCAGGTAATTAATAACCGATATGGAATTTTCGTTGAGGACTGTAATAACATCGTTATAGATGATAATTCTGCGAGCGACAATATAAACGGGCTGTTTCTCAACTGCTCGTCTAATAATACCCTAATCGAAAATGAGATTAACAATAATAGGCATGGCTTTACAATGAGTAATTCTGATAATAATAGTATTTACAATAACACGGTCGTAGATAATAGCTATCTTGGATTTTATCTCGAAAATTCTACTCAAAATCTCTATAGCGGAAATATTGCTACGGGAAATCTTAACGGATTTACAGTTGTGTTATCACATTTCAACAATTTCACGGCAAACACCGCAAATAGTAATGATCAGCACGGCTGGCATCTCATCGATTCCAATAATAATCGATTGGTGAATAACACAGCAAATAATAATGATAAATACGGTATATATGTGGATGATTCGGTTAATACTACGATTTTGGGAAATACCTTGGAGGGAAATGGCTTAGGAGGTCTATATATCGATATTGATGAGGATGGACCTTACCCCGATGTGTTTTTAATTGCCTCCATTATTGCCATCATAGCGATAATAGGAATCGGAGGTTATAAGCTTTCCACTTTCATTAGAAGTATATTGAAAGAAAACCAAGAAGAAAGAACCAGTCAAGATAAAGAAACAAATCCGGATGGAAAGAAGAAATCTCGAATGGTAGATAAATCTAACAAGGAATAATTAAGATCTTTTACCCTAACTACAATTTAATAAAAATTATAACTCATATCTAAAGAAATTTCGGAAAATAAAATAATGAATTTCAAGATTTTTAAATTTAAGAGAAACAACTATCGTCTCTATTATCTGC
>WJIN01000075.1 GCA_014730295.1 Promethearchaeota archaeon
GGGATATACCGCTGGAAATGCATTATGCATTTTACAATCTCGATTCGAACAGCTATAATAATTGGTAACTACCCAAATTGAGCCTTTCATAGTCTCCACCCTCCTCCCTCCATTGTTATATTCATGTCGGAGGGGCGATTCACAAAGATAAATGTTGCTATTCATAATACACATTCTCTATTTTTGTCGGGTGAGTGTTGTTTGTCATTTAAGTTTTTTTTAAACCTATAAGATAGTTTTGATGGAGAAATGGTAAGAATTTCTTCAACCATATCCAAGGTCAACTCGAGCGTTTTTTTGGGTTGAAAGTATTGGTTTAAATCTGTTGAAATCCACTTAATTTCTGAGGCGTTTTTAATTTCTTCTCTTTTTGCTATAACATATTTATCATCAAGCAGGTCTTTTTTTTCTGTATTTTTAGAATGATGGGTATGTCTTGAAGATTTAAGATTATTCAATACACCTATAAATTCGTATCTCTTTGAAACATAAGCTCGTGCGGCGTCATTATGATCGTTATCTGACAAAAGAAATCCACCTTCCTTTAAATATTTCACACATGCGACTGAAATGAAACCTGCACTTATGGAGATTAAAAGATCAAAACTTGAAGGTTTTTCATTAGGTATTTTACGATAATCGGTTAAATAAAACCTCCATTCTGATTTTTCATCATAAAATTTGTAGTGGTTGATAAATTTCTTGGTATTTTTATCTCTAAAGGTTATTTCGGATGATTTTGTGTTGTCAATATAGACCACTTCCGGAAAGACCAATGAGGGAGTAATGTGGGTATAACTTCCCGGATACAGTACTTTTTTAATTGGATATTTTTTTTTCACCCAATAAAAAAATGGAAGATAATAATCATCTAATCCCTTGTAATAGTTAAGATATTTTCCCAATCCTTTTGTGAGTTTCAATTCACTCATAGATCTTTGCTCTTTATAGAATTATTATCAAATCTTTAACATTTTTAAATGTTCTTTTATGATAAAATTCTCCCTATCATAAAATATAAATGGTACTCATTATCTATTAGAAATTTTAGATAACTAATTTAAGATCCTATTGGATGTTTTTTCCCATCAGAAATGTTTTAGCTTTTTTCTAGTCACCTAGATTCCCGTTTCTGCTAAAAATGAGAAATAGATATACTCTTCCATCATAAAAAGATTCAGTTAGTATGTTTAATCTTAATATTTAATAGCGAATCTTCTTTTCTTTTTATTCCTAAAATGCAAAAATTTAAAATCTGTACTCTAACTTCAAGATATGGATCTATTAGGTCTTCATATTATGTTTGAAATTGGTAATATTTAAGAATAATACTATATTAGAAGATAGTAGGATCTCATGATTAAAGAGATGAAAATTGTGAAAAATAAAAATAAAATAATTATTCTATTATTAACATCAGCAATTTTATTCGGCTTGATTTTTCAAGCTACTAATTCAGATGAAAATATGAGAATAAAGACTTCTGCTGACCAAGAGGTTAAAGTAGTGGCAACCACTCATATACTTAGAGATTTTGCACAAGAGATAATTGGAGACACAGGGATCGTTTCAGTAATTATCGAAAGCGGTTCTTGTCCAGGGCATTATGATTATCCTCCAAGTGATATAAGTAAGGTGAGTGAAGCAGATATCGTGTTTTATCATGGATTTGAAGCATCTGGACTGATGCCGCTACTTCAAGAAGCAGAAAATATCGATGCAGCATTCGGTATGATTCAAAATAGTAGTATCTCTTGGGCAGACCAATGGGGTTCACCTGATATCGCACCCAAATTCTTGGAAGAGATATGTGCGCATTTAAATGATACATATCCATCATTAGCAGAAACATTTAATGATAATAAGGAAGCGTATTTAGCGAAACTTGAAGGATATAAAACCTATTTTGAGATGAAAATAAATAGGACCTATAAATGGAATAATACAAACGCATATGTGATGAAACATCAAAATAAATTTATGAATTGGATCGGATTTAACGTTTCTGGTCCTTCTGTTTGGACAATGGATGACAATACAATGACTCCATCCGATATTCAACATATTGCTGGTAATGCGACAGAACATAATGCTGAGATAATCGTGGGGAATTATCATTCTGGAACAGATGTGGGAAAGGAAATTGCAAATAGTCTTGGTATCGAGAGTGTGTTTTTACTGAATTTTCCCGGTGTTTATGGTATCAATACTTATATAGAGCAATTAGAATTCAATATTGCGTTATTGAATCACGTTCTAAATGGTGGAATAGACCCGAGACCTTCTAATGGAGGGGGAAATATAGGTATTAACTTAATTGTACCTCTTATAGTTGCTACTGTGGGATGTATTGGTCTGCTTATATATAAGAAACGAGAATCACTATTTAAATAGATAAAAATAAAATCGAATCAATCTAAAAAATAACTAAAATATTTTCTTTTTCTTATGATGCTTGAAAAAAGTTTTAATAGGCAATTTCTTGAAGCTATAAAAAACCAGAAAAGCTACAAAGGAAGTTCTGAAAAAAAAATAGATTATTATATGAAACCACAAATAACATTGGGAAATGTAAATACAGTTTATGAGGGAGAGCGATATCTTACGCTATATGATATCAATTTAAAGATACATAAAGGAGAATTTATTCTTATTATAGGTCCTAATGGATCGGGAAAAACTACATTACTAGAAACAATTCTTGGTATGTTACCCATTCAAAAAGGAACGATTAATATAAATGGAAAATCTATTTTCAAGAATGTGCGCCATTTAAGAAAGAAAATAGGATATTTAATCCAAGGAATAGAATTCGATCCAAAAACACCTTTTTTGGTTAAAACAGCGGTTATGACTGCTCGAGCGGGAAGGTTAGGGCTCTTAAAGTTTCCGAAGAAAGCAGACCGAGAGATAGCTCGATATTGTTATGATGCGATACGAAATAAACAGGAAGTGGAGGATTATTGGGAAAAACCTATCGGAAAATTATCAGGAGGAATGCAACAAAAGGTTCGAATAGCAAACATTTTAGCAGCTGAACCTGAAATTTTGTTATTAGATGAACCATTTGCGAATTTAGATATAAATGCCCGTCAAGAAATGTTTGAACTTTTTTTAAGACTCAATAAACTTGCGAATATAACTATTTTATGTGTTACCCATAGACAAGAATTATCTGAAGATATAGATAGAATTATTATGATTCAGAAAGGAAGAATTGTGTTGGATGCAGAACCTGAAGTAGCTCTGAAATCTGATAAATATAAAGCATATTGTAAATTTATGTGAGACCATCAGTTTATCATGAAAATATTGATATGTATATTATATATGAGAAAAATAAGAGATATCGTGTTGAGATATAATGGTAAAAAATTTTAATTTGAATTGGAAAAATATTATTTTTGCGGTGATAATTTCTTCAGTACTAACTGCCCTTTTTGCTTTTTATTCTTTTTATAATGAAATTTTTTTTGTTTTTTTACCAGAACGTATCATGATAAAAATAATTCTCAGCGCATTATTGGCTGGCTTTGCTTTGAGTTTAGTTGGAACGTTCGTGGTCCATATGAAAATTACAACTGTTGGTTTCTGTATGAGCCATGCTGCTTTTGCGGGTGCTGCGCTTGGATTATTATTAGAATCATTTGGAAGTGGGATCAACCCAGTATATATGGCGGCCATCTTTACAATCGGGGTTGCACTCTTATTAGGGCCCCTTTCTGATAAGACAAAATTAGATTCCAATATAATACTTGGGATATTGTTTTCATTAATGATAGCATTAGGGTTTATTTTCATTAGTATGATGCCAGAAGGAGTCACAGGAGCTAGTTCAATGGGAATTATTTGGGGAAGTTTATTTGGACTAAGTCAAGAAGAATTAGTAATCTTAATCATACTGAATTTATCTGTAATTCTATTGCTTATACTATTTTATAAAGAATTCATGAGTATTATGTTGAATGAGAAAATGGCATTAGCAGCGGGTATTAATGTGGCATTTTTCAAATTTTTGATTTTACTCGCAACAGCAGTCGCAGTATCGTTTTCGATTAATATTGTTGGAGCATTCCTCGTTTATGCTATGATTGTGAATCCCACTTCCACTGTATACCAATATGTCTATGATACAAAAAAGTTGTTTATATTCTCGCCTATTGTAGGGGTGGTCACTATATTAGGTGGTGTTTATCTTTCATTGTTGTTGGACTTTCCCATCTCTTCTTCTATTATCGTATTTTCAGCAACAATTTTTGCACTCTCGGTATTAATATCACCCAAACATAAAAAAGTTAAGAGAAAAGATAAATTTATGACTTCCGAGGAAAAAAATATCAATAAAATACGAAAATATTTTGATGATCGAGCAGAAAATTGGGATGATAACGTTTTTCATGATCCTAATAAAATTGAAATTTTGCTCCAAGAACTAGATTTAAAGAAAGGAGAAACTATTCTCGATGTAGGCAGTGGTACTGGTGTCATGGTCCCATATTTAAACGAAAAAATCGGAGAGAAAGGAGAGATTGTAGCTATAGATATCTCCGAGGAGATGATCTCGAAGGCCAAGAAAAAATTTGGTGATAGATATACAAATTTACAGCTGAAAGTAGAAGATGTCAATGAAATCCAATATGAAATAAACTTTGATACTATTCTCTGTTATTCTTGTTTTCCTCATTTCTTAGATCAAGAATATACAATCAAAAAAATGGCGAACCTACTGAAGAAACAAGGAAGATTAATGATTGCTCATTCTCAATCTCGAGATGATATAAATAGTCTCCATAAAAATGTGGATGGGATTGTTAATGAAGATCGATTACCTCCAATGAGAAAATTGAAAAAAATGATGGAGAAGAACGGATTAAAGATAATAAAATCCTTGGATAATGATAAGATGTTTTACATCATTGGAGAAAAAGAATTTCAGATATAAAAACATATTTATCAATTGGAAAAAGTATTTTAAATAATTTTTAAGATTGATTTTTATTCATTTTTAATATTTACTTAAATCTTTTATATTGATATGAAATTTCACTTCAAAACATTTTTAGCTGAAATTAAAAAAATAAAGGTCTTATAAGTGAGGATATAAAAGATTATGAAAGATGGGATGAGAATTACCCCACCACATCATAAAAAGGCGCAGTTATGAGTTGATTGAATATGAAAAAGTATTATCATTTATAAGTATTACATTTTTGGAATTCCGTATGAAGAGGGATCTATCATACAAATAGACTATTTACATAACTTTATGAGACCAATATAGGAAATCCATAGTAAAAGAATTTAGAATACTTGTTATTAATATTTTTAAAGGTCTAGAAAAGGCAAAAACAAAACAAGAAGAAGAGAATTCTAATCTGAGAATTCTTTTTGGCAAAAACAGTTATTGGAATTGAGTATTTTTTCCCCACATGGACATTCTTCTGGATGGTCATATTTTTCACAAATTCTATTTATCGTTTTACAAGAGAAAAGTAGATTGAATTTTTCGCTTTCATTGTGTGCCTCTTCTGTGGTTAAATCGAGTTCTTTATATAGAAGAACTTCTAATAGTTGTGTATGGCGTATTAATTCCTTTGCATAATTTTCCCCTTCAGTTGTCAATTCTATCGGTTGATACTTCTCCCAAATAACCAGTTTTTGTTCATGTAAGCGTTCTATACAGCTGTCTATTGTGGAATACCTCACTTCATGATATCCATAATTATTCAACTCATCCTGGATATGCTTAATCTTGGCTTTCCTATTATTCCGATAAATAATTTTTAGCACTTTATAGTCAATGTCATTCATATTCCCAATTAACTCCTAGCATTTCATTCCAATTCTTAAAAATTTAATGTCATTTAAAATGGTTCTTATGATTTCTTAAAAGAAGGTACTATATAATATCTTATCAACATTCTCTCCATGGGGAGATCCATCATAGATAATTTGTTTGTTTAATATAACTAATCGATTGATATCCTCACGCAGCAAATCCAAATTGTGATTTATCGTCAAGATAGTAAGATTTCGTTCATCATGCAGTCTGGTTATCAATTCTGTTATTTCTTTTGTAATTTTAAAATCAAGATTACTTGTAGGTTCATCTAACAACAGAATTTCTGGTTCTCTTACTAATGATCTTGCGATAAGGACTTTTTGCTGTTGTCCGCCGCTCAAGTGTCCTATCGGACGGTCTTTCTGCTCATACATCCCAACGAATTTCAGTTCCTCTTCCATTCTTTTATAATCTTCTTTCTTCAATGGGCTCCCTAAAAAATTTAACCCATACCTTCCCATTAAAACCACATCTTGTACTTTGGCGGGGAAAAATTGATCTATTTGATGAGCTTGAGGAACGTATGCGATCTTATTGAGTGTTCTTTTAGGCAAGTTTCCCACGGGTTTTCCATATATACTTACTTGCCCTTCAATCGGTTGTTTTAGTCCTAAAATCACTTTAAATAATGTTGTCTTACCCGAAGCGTTAGGTCCTGCAATTCCAATATAATCTCCCCGAGAAACATCCAAATTTATTTGCCATAATGCCACTACATCTCCATAAGTCACGGTTACCCCATTAACACAGATCGCATCTCCTTCTTGACATATTTGTTTACCTCTCATTTTTCCTCCACCATGTTTTTTTTGGTTTCTTTATTCTCTTCCTTTATTGGTTTATGACCCTCCCATTTATGCTCGGGAGGGAATTTTTTTGGTTTGACCTGCAAGATAATTTTTTCTGTATCAATATGAGCATGAGGGACGTCAATTCCAAGCGGATGGTCAAATCGCTGTTGTAATTCCTTATAACCCTTCGAATATTTGAATTTGAGTTTATTAATAAATTTTGATAAACGTTTCGGAGAGAAGATAAACGCAACTAAAAAAAATCCAGTCGCGATGATGACTATGGAAGGTCCTCCCGGAAGATTATATAAAAATGAAATCAACACACCCAAAAATCCTGACAGAGCTCCGAACAGAGCGGATAAGATAATCATTAGGCGGTAATTATAAGTAAGCATATAGGCCGTGGCAGCGGGCATTATAAATATTGCGAATACTAGTATTGCACCTATAGATTGAATAGTTACGGCGATTAATGCGGCTAAAAGCATTAAGAAAAGGTAATCAAGGACTTTTACGGGAATCCCAGACAATTTTGCCATCTCTTTATCGAATACCAGAAAAAACAACTCTTTTCGAAAATACAGAAGAATACCTATCACTATCACACTGACGATTATCAATGTTACCACTTGTTCTTGATTTATATAAAAAAGCGCCCCAAAAAGTATACTGCTAACACTCGCAGAAACCTCAGTTAATAGGTTTATAAATATAATTCCTAAAGCCATCATCCCAGAAAATATTATTGCGAGAATGATATTCTCGTTCATTATTTTTTTCTGGTTGACATATCCCACTGAAAGTGCACTGAGTTCTGAAAATAGAAAGATCATGTATATGGGTTGAACACCGATGACTAATGCTAAAGCAACCCCGGCAAATGCAGAATGGGCTATTGCCTCTCCTAAAAAGATGATTTTGTACAGTATTATAAATGTTCCGATAATCCCACCCACAATCCCAATTACAATAGCAGCTACTAAAATTCTTTGCATCCAAACCCGATCAAATAATTCAAAAAATTCGATTATTGTAATGTTTATCATAACATTCTCACCAATAGTATTATTGTTTGATATTAGATTTAAAATAGAAAAAAAATTATTGAATATTATTTATTATTGAAGTTTCCTCTTTCGATATATAATTACGATTATTGAGCTAATTCCAAATATCGACAATAGAGTGATTATTAAGTCAAATCCTGGAATGTATCCTCCATCTGGTTCATAAGGCTTGCCATTGATTAATTGATACGTATTAAATTCGACCATTTCGAGGTATGTATCGATTTGACTACCGAATTTGGGAACCCATTCTGAAGGTGTTTGAATAGGTAATAGTGGGGTAAGCATTGTCATATTTGCTCCACTCTCCCTCGAAAGGTCAGTAGCGTATTCTTCACTTATGACTTCTTGCGGATGCCATATTATAGTGCAAGAGTCATTAAGAATACTTCTTATGTAATCTAAATGAGTTCCTGATACTTCAACACCCGGTTTTTCTTCAATCACCGCTACGCGAGTTAAGTTCAAATCATCCTCTAAATAATAATAAAACGCAGGATGAAAAGGGACTAATTTAAGATTTTTATATTCTGGAGTGTCTTTAATTGCATTTAGCCAATCAATCGTGTAATTTAATTGGAGGTCATATACTTCCAAATTGGCATCAATTGTATTATTTATAAGCGCATTTGAACCGATCTCTGCCTTTAATCCATCAGCTAATCTATGGATAAAATTTCTCGCAATTAGGGGGCTTGTCCACATATGCATATTGGGAGGTTGTGCAGGATGTTGCCATTTGGGATCTTTTCTCGGATTATATCCCCATACAGGATCCTCTGTAATATTAACCCATAAATTGACTATTGGTACTTCGGGAAATGAATCCTCGATATCTTCAGCGTAAGTTTCTATTGGTATATTAAGTTTTACAAATAGATCGGCTCCATCCATCTTTAAAAGCGCATCTGAAGAAGGGTCGTAAGAATGGACGTCTTGGCTTCCGCTCACTAGCACATAGATATCTGCTTCCACATTTCGCAATAATTGTCGGGTCCAATCTTCTGTAATCGACATATAGGTGACGATTTTAGGTCTATTCGATGATGTGTTGAATTCAGAATGAGCTTTAGAATCAAAAGTTGGTAATCCAGTAAGAATAAATAAGCCCAAGAGGATAATACTTGCTATCTGTATCTTCTTTTTCATTTTTAAGTTTTTACGAAAGTTCGTAATCATTTTACGATCGATCGTAATATACAATATTTAAAGGTTTTCATACTAAATTATAAACATAATTAATTCTATAAGCTGAATTATCAAAAAAATCAGGTCCTGAGCTTGATTGAGGCTACTGATTTATTGCTCATTTAGGAATAATGGCATTAGAAAGACAATGAAAAAGACAGGGAAGTTCTAGAAAAAAAGGAAAGGATTAGAAAAAATCCGTACATATTAATTTATTCATGCCGCTCTAATTTTTTATAATATTTTCTCAAGTTCTTTACGGGAATGATATTTCTTACCTTTTCCAGATTAATAGCGTCTTGGGGACAGTTAGAAGCACATACTCCACAGCCAATGCATAAGTTGTAATTGATGTCAATTTTTGGGGAGTTTTCGCCATTTGAAGTATTTTTCAGGCTGATCGCCTCCATGGGACAGATTTCTACACATGCTTTACATAATGTGCATTCTTCAAAATCAATATGAGGATCAAAATTGGATTTAGTAATAGAAGAATAATTACCCAATTCCTTCACACTTTTTAGAAAACCGCAGCAACAAGGACAGCAGTTACAGATAAAAAGGGAGGCTTCTTGAACATTAAATGTCTCATGGACCAATCCTTCTTTTTCTGCTTTTTTCATAACCTCAATTAATTCCTCCAGAGTAACCTCTTTTCCAACGCCAGAATCTATACTATTTTTTGCTAAAGCTCCCGCGGTGATACAAAAATTTTCATCTGTCCTTTTACATGGGTTGCCCGCTAACGCCGCGGCAGTCCTACAACTGCATGGAACCACCGCAAATACATCCTTTTCAGCGAGATATTCTTCCATTAACTCATAAGTAAGGATTTGGTGTTGTAAATCCATTGATTTGTTGATCTTGTACGTTTTTTTTGTGGGCTCAATTGTCGGGATTACACGATAGACCGTTGGATCCATTTTTCCCAGTCCCAAGGGATACCCTTCATAAAAAAGTGCGTCATGCGCCTCTGCAGCTTTCTTCATACGCTCGGGATCATCCCTATTGGTTGTAAAATAGAATTCAAATCCACCGGGAATATAGGGAAAGATAAGGTAAAATGGACCTTTTTTGATTAATTTGCCTTTGTAGATCATATCCACTAAAATTTCTTGCAGCTCTTTTTTGGGGATTCTGGTCTTTCTTCGAATACTCCACCCCAATCTCGGGCCTAAAGGTTTCTTAAAGCCATATACAATTACATAGGCCTCTGTTTCTGTATACATGTTCGTTAAAAGCTTTTTCGTCGTATCGTTTTTGGGCAGTTTTAAGCTCTTTTCAGGACTTAAAAATTTGCGTAGATCCTCATAGAGTTGGTCTCTATCTATTTCTTCTATATTTGGGATAACATAAGTTTGAGTCAATTTAATCACTTTTAGAAATTTACTGATAAATATTCGATTTAGATATTAATAAATGCTGTGATATAGAAAGAAACAATCTTTAAATCGTAGAAAATAATCCAGAATTATAATGTCATTAAAAAATTAAACAAAAGTTTATGTATAATTCTATTGGAATATGCTTAAAAAGTAATCAATTTCCTAAATAACTTTAGCCTCTTGAGTGAGCAGTTCAACTTTTAGCTTAGAATTTTTTAAACTAAAATAACTAAGAACAATATATATTAATTCAACCGTGAACATTTTGAATTTTGATATATTTTGAGATATTTTGATTTTAGTAGCAATTATAAACTGAATTTATATTTATGAATTGCTAGAAATTCTCCCTAAATCATTTGCTAAAGCTAAAATCATGTTCCCTCCTACACATTTAGTTAGAAAAGATCCACGAAAAGAAAAGTTTATCATAAATCATTCATTACTTAAAACAGTTCTTTAAGAAGAACGTTTGTAGTATAATAAAAAATTTACATCATATAAAATATAGGTTTTTAATTTGACAAAAGGAACAGTAAAATGGTTCGACAGCCGAAAAGGCTATGGATTTATTAATTCCGAAGATGATGAGGATGTTTTTGTTCATTATTCTGCTATTGAGGGAGCTGATACCGAATATAAATCGTTAAACGAAGACGATAAGGTTGAGTTTAATAAAGTAGAAGGGAAAAAAGGACCTCAAGCAGAGAACGTTACCGTAACAGAAAGAGCACCTCGGAAAGAAAGAAGAGGATTTCGCTTTTAAGCAGGTTTTGTTCTAAGAGATAATAGTCTGTTTTATTTGGCATTATATCATCGGAATCAAGATACACATGCAAAAAAGTTTGCAAGGTACCAAATTAATATACATAAACAATAATAGTAGCATTACATATAACTTGAGAATTTCTTGGTTATTTTAATTTCCAGTTATTACCGAGTTTGCTTTTTTTTTATTTATTTTAATTCTGTTAATTTTTACCGATTATAATAGCTTCCCATATTTTTTGAAGCAATTTTTGATTTTTTACCACTCCAGTTATTCATTTCGATTATTTTTAAATTCAGCTTCATCTTTTTGTTTCCTAGTTTTTAAAACCGTTTTCAGCATTTTTTTTCGAGGGATTTTCAACTCGAATCCTCTGCAATAAATTGAAGCATTAATAAATCAATATGTAAATATTAAAATAGACTAAAAAAAATTAACATCACAATAATGGATGAAGAGCGATTATTGCGATATAAGGAAAAATTAAAATACCTGGAAAAAACAATTGGTAATTTAAAGAATTGGATCTATGATATTGAAAAGAAAACATTTAATACTGAATCAGCCCTACAAAAAAGATACAGTATTTACCATGCTTTTCAAATTATAGTTGAAATTATATCGGATATAGCCGCAATGATAATTAAAGATGAGAAAATCTTACCTAAAGATGATTATACAAATATAGATTCTCTCATTGAGAAAAATATTATTAATACTGAACTTGGTACTAATTTAAAAGAGGCAAACGGTCTAAGAAATAGAATAGTTCATGATTATAATGGTCTTGATGATTTAATTGCATATGAAAGGATTTTAGTCTTGATAAATAATTTTAAATATTATATTGAGGAGGTAAATGGATGGTTAGTGAAGAACTCCTGATCCAAATACAGCAAGATTTTTTGACTATTATTAAGAATAAAGACATTTTAGGAATTCTGTTATTTGGTTCGTATGCAAAGGAGACTCAAACAAATAGAAGCGACATTGATATTTGTGTGGTGGCACCAAATGAAGATCCTGTAAGACTTATCTCATTAATATTGCAAAATATTAATGTTAACTCTAAAAACTATGATATTAGAATATTCCAAGAGTTACCTCTCTATCTAAAAATTCGTATTATTCAAAATGGAATTGTTATATACAGCCCTGATAAATATGACCTTTATGAATTCTTTTATTTTTATAGAAAATTATGGAATGATCAAAAGCATCGCCAGATACTTTCTAAAAAAGAATTGCTTTCTTTATGAAAAAGACATCACACTCTTTTAAAGAATTTCTGTATTTTCTTTATGTTATTAAACGAAAAAGTTCAAATTATTCACCTTATTCATGGATGGCGGAAATTAGATCTACTGAAAGGTTTTTCCCCTTCATCTTTGAGCTTGTTCCTCCTTCATGAGCTCAGCAAACGAAGCGTCTTCCTTTATAATATTCAAAACAATATGGGTATTCGTCCGAATCACATATTCTAGCGAATTTATTTCCTTAACTAATTGGCTCAAATCATCCCGTTTCCTAAACCTGGCAAAGATAAGGGCATCATATTCTCCTGTTATATCATAAACCCCAAAGACATGGGGATTTTTGGCAATATCTCTCTCTACCTCGAGCATCTTACCTTTAGAAATTGTTAGTTCGATTACAGCTATAATTTCATAACCCAGTTTTTCATAATTGATCCTAATTCCATAATCCTCAATTATCCCCTTATTTTCAAGTTCTTCTACGTATTTTTTGATGGTAACAGGTGATTTTTCTAATTCTTCGGCTAATTTATTATATGTTTTACGCCCATCTTTGCTCAATTTCGTGAGAATATCCAAATCGTCTTTAGAAAGATCCATTCCAATGAATTATAAATTTTTTGTAAAATTAGGTTTTAGTATAATTAATAAGTTTTGGTGCTATATATATTTTTAGGTTGCTTTTGTGTAATTGTTTCCACTTTGATAGTTAATCCATATCACAAGTTTTTATCATCAATGGCAAATAGTGGAAACTTTTTAAATAATCTAACATTAGCTAATATAACTTAGTTGATCATAATATAACTAAGTAAAAAAATATATAATTATATCAAAAAAAATGATTGAAAAAGACGACCCACAGCGAAAGGAAATTTGTGAGAAGGTTATAGAAACCGTAAAAGAGTTGGATATCAAGTTTATATATCTTCAATTCACAGACATCCATGGTCTCATAAAATCTTTCGAAATCAATTCAAAACGTATCGAAGATTTTATGGAAGTGGGAGAGAATTTTGACGGCTCCAGTATTACGGGCTACGGGGCGATAGAGGAAAGCGATAAAGTTGCGATTCCTGACCCAAGCACCTTTTATATCCTTCCGTGGAGAAAAGAGAACAAGGTCGCGAGAGTTATTTGCGATATTTACAAGCCCGATGGAGATAGATATGAAGGAGATCCGAGATACATCCTTCAAAAAACCGTGAATAAAGCAAAAGATTTGGGATATACCTACTACTGTGCCCCTGAAATGGAATTTTTCATATTGAGCAAAGAAGCCCAAAAAGAAAAGTTCAAACCAAGCGATCTGAGGGGATATTTTGATTACGACCCGTACGACATAAACGAGATGATGAGATATCGTATAGCTCAGTATTGCGATCGGATGGGTATAGAAATCGAAGCACTCCATCACGAAGTCGCATATGGACAGCACGAGGTTGATTTTCGTTATGATGAGGCGGTCAATTCGGCAGATAATACAATTACGATCAAAACCATCATAAAAACCGTGGCAGCCCAGAATGATATGACCGCTACCTTTATGCCCAAACCTTTTCAAGGGATAAATGGTTCGGGTATGCACGTCCACCAGAGTTTATGGAAAGATGGTAAAAATGTATTTTATGATGAGAATGATGATGCATTTATCTCAATGCAGATGAAAAAGTGGATTTCAGGGCAATTAAAATATGCGAAAGCGATGTGTCCCGTATTATCGAGCTGGCCAAATTCGTATAAACGATTAGTGCCAGGTTATGAAGCTCCAGTATATGTCGCATGGGGTTTCCGAAATCGTTCTCCCTTGATAAGAGTACCCGATTTCCATGAAAAACCAAATTCAGCTCGATGCGAAATCAGGTGTCCCGATCCATCCGGAAATCCATATCTTCAATTTGCTGTGCTATTGGGGACTGGATTAGAAGGGATTACCTCGGATGATATTGAAATCCCTGAACCCACAGATAAAAACGTGTATCATTTCTCTACCAAGGACCTCGAAAAAGCAGGCATTATTTCCCTTCCAGGGAGTCTCCGAGCTGCCCTAAACGAATTTAAAGAATCAGAAATGATGAAAGAGATTTTCGGAGAACAGATGTTTAAAAACTATTATTACGCAAAACTGGAAGAATATGACGCCTATAGAACTGTTGTCTCTGAGTGGGAACGCGATAGATATATCCAAAGATTATAATTTCAATTTTTATTTTTTTTTATTTTTTTGGTTACTCAATTATAAGAACGCTGAGTATAAGAAAGCGGTACAAATCAATTAGTGTGGATTTTTTATAGTGCTTGTTAAAATTGTTAATATGAAAAAAAGGTATATTGCATTTATACTCTTCCCGTTATTTGGGGTACTTGTTCTTGAAGGAATTCAAAATGCAAACGCAACCTTTTCATATGAGATACACGTAAACAAGGATAGTTTTTATGAGGATGAGACTATAATCATAAATGCCTCTTGGTATATTCCGGAAACGGCGATTGATAACCAAGTTAGTCTTCATATCTTTAATAGCACCACATTTGAAAAAGTTAATCTGGTCTGGATGAGTGAACTATTTACACAAAAGGGTTATATTTCAGTTTTAATCCCCATATCCATTTCCTCACTAAATCTGAATTTGAGCGCTGCTGCGACCGATTTTTACATTACATCATATATATTTTATCTTGACGGTCCATCTGGTATTGATAACTATTTTCCCAGCACACCAGGTATTTGCATCCAGATAAATAAGATAATGTCCTCCAAATATGATAAGCCAAACCCAGCCGGGTATCTCAACATAATTATTCCCTCAGCAATAGGATCGGCGGCAATAATCATTGGATTAACATTATTTTTTATGAAACGGGATAAGTGTAAAAAGTTGGAGGACCTATTCATTGAATTCTGATATCATTATAAAATAATCCGAGAGTCTTTATTTCATCTAAAAAACCATCTCATATTGCCTAAAGCAAATATAAAGTTGTTGATGAATTCATTCGAATTTTTAGATAACTTTAATTTTTCTACCATCTGATCTATTGTAAAATTCTATTAGACTTATTAATTCATAAAATCCTTAATTAAAGGTGAAAAAGTGGAATGGAAAAAGAAGATAAAGAAAAAATCCAAAAAATAATCTCAGATCGAAAGAAAGCTCACCAGACTCTTATAGAATCAAAATCAAAAGTGTATGATGCTTTTTTACAAATGGAAAAAGAAGCATTTTCAAATAGAAATCTTAAAAAGATGTATAAGGAACTGATAGCACTTGGAATATCCATAGCAATTAATTGTGAATCATGTATGGAATGGCATTTACATGAGGCGCTAAAAGCGGGTGCTTCAAAAAGTCAGATAATGGAAACAATTGAAGTTGCGATCGAGATGGGCGGTGGACCCGCGACGGTGAGTTGTAGATTTGCTCTCAAGGTACTTGAATATTATCACGAGTACTAATAAATTGGAAGAGTAATATTGAATATCAGTTCCCATTAATTTTTTTCTTTCATTTTTTCAATATATTCTAATGATTGATGTCGGAAGTATGTATTATAGAGTTCCGCGTATTTTCCTCCTATTTCCATTAGTTTATCATGGTCTCCTTGTTCAATAATCTCCCCATGATCGATTACTATTATTCTATCCACATGTCGAACGGTCCACAGCCGATGGGCGATAATAATCGAAGTTCTGCCTTGAATTATACGTTCAACCGCCTCCTGGATACGTGTTTCGGTAAAGGGGTCTACAGACGCGGTTGCCTCATCCAGAATTAAAATTGAAGGGTCTTCAAGAAGTACGCGAGCAAAAACTACCAATTGTCTCTGTCCCATCGAAAGGAGACTTCCCCTTTCCCGTATATTTGTATCTAAACCTTCGGGAAGGTCGTCAATCCAATCATATCCTCCCACTTTATCTAATGTATCTATAACATCGTCGCTGGTTGCAGATAAACAACAATATTTAATATTATTCTCCACGGTATCAGCCCAAAGAAAGGGAGTTTGAGGAATAATTCCTAATTCTCGTCTATATGCATCCAAATCGAACTCTTTAATATCGTTCCCATCAATTAAAATTTTTCCCCCTTGAAATTCATAAAATCGAGCGATAAGATTAGCGATGCTTGATTTACCTGCGCCTGTATGACCAACCAATGCGACTGTTTCTCCTGGTGTGATAGTGAGATTAAAATTCTCGAATACGTTTTTGCCCTCTTCGTATCGAAATACTACATTTTTAAATTCGATTTTTCCTCTCAGATTTTTTGGCATTATATTATTGGTTTGTTTAACCTTAGGTTCAGCATCTATTAATGAAAAACTACGCTCAGCTGCGGCTAATCCCGCTTGGAATTGTGGCCAAAAGGAGGCAATCGTAAAAATGGGAAAAAATAATAACCAAATACTTTGTAAAAACAAGTATAAATCTCCACCGCTTATTATACCATTTAATACACCCAAGCCCCCAAAATATACTAATATAGCTATCAATACACCCTGGATGATTCCTAAGCTTGGAAAAATAGCGTTCAAAACCCACGCTCGTTTAAGGTTTACTTCATATGATTGTTGATTAATCTGATTGAATTTTTTGAATAATTTCTCCTCACGGCGGAAGGTTTTTGCGATTTGAATGCCAGAAATACTTTCTTTTATAAATGAATTCACATTAGCTCGCGCTCTTTGGCCTTTTAAGGTCTTTTCTCGAGCAATTTTTCTAAACGAGAATGCTATAATGAAAAAAAGGGGTACAGAGATAATAAATGCAATAGTAAGAATTAGGTTTATAAATATCATGAATATAAGAAGAATGACAATAATAAGGAGTGATGAAAGTAATTGGATTGAAAGTTCAACTGTTTGAGCAAAATCTTTCCCATCAGAATTGATTCGGCTAACGATTTTTCCTGTAGGATTTTTATCAAAGAATGAGAGATCATGGTTCAATGTGGCACGTGTAGCATCTCTTCGAAGGTCTAACACAACTCCACCGATCATTTTTGCAGAATTTATCTGACGGAAGTAATTAAATATCCAATTTAAAAGATTAAACCCTAAAATAACCCCTAACACAAAGGTTAGATAAAAAATATTTTGGTTAGCAGCCAGTTCATTGATAATAAGTCTGGAGAGAATAGGTACAAAAGAACTAGTTAGGGAATATAATGCTAAAAAGAGCACTACTATACCCAAGTTCCTAGAGTAAGGTTTAAAATATGAAGAAATTCGTTTCAATAATTTTGTATCAGAATATTTTCTATCATATCTTTCTGCTTCTAACCCAATACCCGACATTCTATTCACCATCCAGTAATTCTTCCACTTTTACATCAAACTTTTTAACAAAAATTTTTCGATATTCTTCCGATGTTAAAATTAATTCTTCGTGTCTTCCTTTTGCGACAATCCCGCCTTTCTTAAGCACTATTATTAGATCAGCCCATCTGATTTGACTTAATCTGTGAGTAATGAGAAAGGTTGTTCTATTCTTAAGGATGTTTTGTATTGCCTTCTGAATTTTGTCTTCGGTTTCAGAATCTATTGCTGATGTGGAGTCATCTAGTATCAAGATCCTTGGATCCGTTAAAAACGCTCTCGCAATCGCGATCCTCTGTTTTTCTCCACCGCTTAAGGTCACGCCCCTCTCCCCTACCTTTGTTTCATATCCATCGGGAAAGTTCATAATAAATTCATTTGCTTGTGCTTGTTTAGCCGCATTAATCACCTCTTCCATAGAGCTCACTCTTCCAAACGAGATATTTTGAAATATTGTATCTGAAAAGAGGAAAAGATCTTGTTCTATATAAGAAATTTGATTTCGAAGGGATTTTAACGAATAATCTTTTAGATTAATATCATCAATTAAGATTTTTCCTTTTTCGATATCATAGAGTCTTGAGATTAATTTAGTTAAGGTTGTTTTCCCAGAGCCTGTGGTTCCCACGATCGCCACGGTCTTTCCTTGATCAATTTTAAACGATATGTTCTTTAATACTGGAGTTTCTCCATCTGGATATGTAAAAGAGACCTTCTTGAATTCAATTCTGCCACTAATGTCTTTCGATACCCCCTCAATATTCTCATCAATTTCTGTCTCTTGATTCATTAACTCTAACAATCTTTCAGCTCCTGCTGTTGCTAATTTAATGTAGGAAAATACAAAAATAGAGATATTTGTCGGGAATCTATATAAGGTCAATAATCCCACATACCCTACTATTTGTCCAATATCCACTAAGCCGTTAATATATAGAAAAATACTATGCCCTAGTCCAATTGTTATAGATACCGCATAGAAAAGTATTGGTAAATATTTTGCTTGGACACGCCCTTGTTCTATATAAAAATCCCTGTACTTCTTAGCACTTCTATAATATTTCAGAACTTCACTCGATTCTTGGGCGGTTCCCTTGATAGTTTCTATTCCAGAGAGAGCTTCATTGAGCACAGCACCCATTTCTCCATATTGTGACCTTAAATCTCGAGATACGGGACCAATATTTCTACTATAATTCCTAAGTGCTAACAAAAATACGATGGTGAATCCAATTGGGGTGATTATTAATTGAGGGGGATAAAAAAGGAAAATATATAGTATTGGTATAACTAAATTGGTAAAAGATTCGAAAATAAGAGAAATAGCAGGACTAACAAGAAAATTCAGATTACGCACATCATCAGTGGCTCTTGCCATAATATCGCCTACTTTTTGACGATCATGGAAGGATTGACTCTTTCCTAATAAAATCATGAAAAACTCTTTACGAGTATCTCTTTCCATTCTTTGGGCAAGAATTTCCCTTAACATGAAGTTAAAAAGCCGCACCAGAGAGCCTCCGATGCCGGCCAAAAGAATAATAATAGTATAAAAGAGTAAATTAGAGCCTTTACCTACGAGAAATTCAGAGATCGCATTTCCTATAATGACCATATTTAATGACTGGAGGTTTGCAGAAAAGATAGTACTAAAAAAAACAATAAAAATTATAATTTTGTTAGTACCATGGAAAAGATGAGAAATAATCCATCGATTTGGGCTTTTCTGTCTCACTTTTTTAAAGGGATCGCGTTCTGGAGAGAATTCAGATTGTAATGCCTTATATTCGGTCGTCTCACCATGCATAGTAAAAGGAGTTTCTAATATTTTTATTTGAAAATAAGATTGTTAGTGATTTCAATTTAACCTTTTTTTTATATTTTCTATCTATTATTTATAATTTTAATCTGAAAGACCTACTCAGTAAAAATTAAAAAGAGAGTTCTATTAAATGAATTTTTATAAGGGGTGAGATTAAGGTAGAACAAAAATATAAGAAAAAAGTAATTTAAAGTTTTCAAACATCGAGATTTTCCTCATTGGGTGATGATTCATCTGTCCCAGCTTCTTCTGAAGGTGGTTGCATCGGTTTTTTGGAGGTATCGCTTTCCTTTTCGCTCTGAGAAGGTTTTTCAAATATCTCTTCAGAACTTATTTTCTGTTTTTCTAAAAAAGTTTTCAATTCTGCTTTACCTAAGTCTTGCTTTTTGATATATCCTAAATTATCTAAATGTTCTCTATAATTCTTTAAGATCTCAATTATTTCTTCACGTGTGAATAAGGTTCTTTCAATCAATCCTTTTCTCTGAAGCATAAATGAAGAGTACCAAAGATAAAAGCCCACCGTGATAATGATAATTAAGAAGTTGTTAACCATATCCACTTGATTCTGATCGCTAAAGACTCCAATCAAATTACCCGCTCCAGTAATCATAATTATCTGACCTTGGATATAAAGCATTGTAAATGCATATAGAAAGAATGGCATATTATCTTCGTTGAATATCGTCGCACCAAAAAGTTTACCTCCTAAACTTCTTAATACTAATATCGCAGTTAAAATCATAAGCAAAATGTCCATAAATGCTGTAAAAATATCCGCTCCAACATTTCCCGCTCCTTGAAGTGAATTAAGGAAACTGAATGTGCGGTAACTGAGATAGAGCCAGATGAATATGAAAAAAAACGGAGAAAATATGTTTGGTGTATTATTTGCTGTACTCTTCATATAGAGAATTATAAGTCTCCAGGATGTAATGGCAATAATGATAAACATTACAACACTTATAAGAATAAACCACGTATACATTTCCCCGCCAAGAGAAGAAAATAAAGGATTAAAAAAAACCAATAGAGCGATCTGTAATAGTATAGGGATAATTACAGCACATATCATGATTATTAAGGAGATTTTTTCCTTCTTATCGAGCGATTCGTAATCAGGCAGTATTTTTTTCTCAATCTTCTCTGAGAGAGTTTCGATTCCGCTTCTGAGGAAAAGAATTTGTAATAAATTCCATCCAAAAAAGATGACAATAAATAATATTGGAAGCAACACGTCCCAGCCAAAAAATTCCACCGTTAAATTTGTACTACTACCCAAAAGAAAGTAGATTAGCGTGATAATAAAACTTATCAAATAGGTTCCAAGAAATCCAATAATTTTATTTCTGTCAAATCTCTTCTCCTCAGAAAACAAAAATTCTCGTAAAGCAGGAATGAGAGCGATGAACATCAGCAAGATAAATGTAAGGGAGATTGAAGTGGAGAGAAATAACACCACGTTTCCCACATTAGTTAAGGGTACTAAGCTCAATAATGCTACAAAAAGGGCGGATATGAAGAAAATTATTGTATAGAAAATATGTGAATCGTTAAAAATCTTGTAGAAATTCTTGTTTAGAAATTCTTTTATTTTTCCCATTAGAGACGCCTTTATTTTGAATTTTCTAAGTGTAAAAAGTCAACCCTTCCTTAAAAATAATGAGTTAAATATTTTGATATAGTCTATATCCAATAATTTGAAATGTGAGTTTGAATCTTTTCAAGGAATATATCAGAGTTCATTTGATATATCTGATATAACTTGTTTATTATAATGCTGAGATATTTATAGAGCCTTATATAAGAAATAATAAAACTTCTACATATTACAGAAATTTTTATAAATTAAGCTGGTATATATTATATAAGCTAGATATAGTTTATTATTAAAAAAATAGACGGTCTTTAGGCAATTTCGAATGGATGATATAGTACTTTTCCCGGGTTGTATGGTTAGTTATCGATTACCCTTCATCGAGGTTTCAGTTAAAAAAGCGTTAGAGCATTTTGAGATAAATTATTGGGAGAATGAGAAATTTTCATGCTGTCCAGAACCAAATGGAATTAAAAATACGGATTCCGACTTGTATTCCATTACGGCATCAAGAAACCTCGCTTTAGCTGAAATGCAAGAAAAAGATATTTTAACTCCTTGTAATGGATGTTTTGAGACGTTAAAAGGAATCAGGAGTGAGCTCAGAGTGGATAGCCATTTCCGTGAACAAATCAACAGCCATTTAAATGAAATAAACCTAAAAGTGGAAGGAGAAAGCGACGTATTCCATCTCGTTGAATTTTTTCATCAGTTAGGCAGCGATACCATTAAAGAAAAGATAAAATATCCCTTAACGTCTCTAAAAGTTGCGGTTCATTATGGCTGTCATTTTCTTCGACCAAGTAATAAGATACAAATGGATGATCCGATGGAACCTCATATTTTTGACAAATTAATTGAGGATTTAGGAGCAAAAAGTGTGGATTATATTCATAAAATGGACTGTTGTGGAGGAAGCTTAGAGAGAGCGGGTAATTCTGATGCGGGATTAGAAATGATCCATTCAAAGCTGGAAAGTATGAAAGAAGCTGGCGCAGATGCAATCGTGGTGGGGTGCCCTCAATGTTTTATGCAGTTCGATCATCTTCAAAGGGAGCTGAAAAGATTAGACTATGAATTTGATATTCCCGTCTTTTACTATTCTGAATTGCTCTGTATTGCCTTAGGGATAGATATAAGAGATATTATTAAGAAATATCATAGAACCCCAGTAGAAAATATATTTGCCAAAATCGATTCAATTCATGAAAAGAACAAAGAAATTGAAAAATGTTTTGATGTGGAGTTCTTGAAGGAATGCTACTCATGCGGCGCATGCAATAGTGATTGTCCTGTCGCAAAATATATGCCCCAAACATTTAATCCGCAGGAAATTGTTAAAAGAATCTTGAATGGACGTTTAGAGGAAGTGCTTAAAGATTCGTCCATATGGTTATGTCTCGATTGCTATGTATGCTATGAATTATGTCCGATGCGGGTCGGGCTGGTGGAAATCTTTACCACGCTGCGTAATTTAGCCCAAAATCAAGGGAATAGTACTGATGGATTTGCACAAGAGTTAGAAACATTTAAAAAATTGGGAACCGTAGCAATGTTTTCAAAATCGGCAAGAAAACGAGTAGGATTAAAATCTAAAAAACCCGAATTAGAAGATTTAAAAATATTAATATATAAATTAGAAAAAAAAGTTAGAGACCCATAAAAAAAAAATGAATTGGAAAAATTATACAAGTTTACCCGAGAAGTTTCGAAATCAACGTGTGTTTGATGGTTGTGGAATCTCTGGATATATCAATATTGATGGAAAACGCGAGAGTGGTGATCAAATTATCGATATGTTGTGTATTTTAAGCGAAAGAGAAAATGGATTAGGCGCGGGATTTGCGGGTTATGGAATATATCCCAATTATAAAGAGTATTATGCTCTTCATTTTCTTATAGATACCGAAGAATGTAAAGAGAAATTATTGCGCTATTTAGATGAAGTGGGATATATTATTCAATCAGAACCAATCCCAACCTTGGCGCCTCATAATGTCGATGATCCTCCTATTACCTGGAGAGTTTTTTATGAACCTAAACAGAAAAAAAGCTTCTCAGAAGATGAGCAAGTTGTTCAATTGGTAATGCATATAAACGAAAATTTCAAGGGAGTATTTGTTATGTCCTCGGGTAAAAATATGGGAGTGTTTAAAGGAAATGGATGGTCCCATGAAATTGCCGATTTTTACAAAATTAAAGATTATAAGGCGTATATGTGGTTGGCTCATTCGAGATTTCCTACAAATACTCCCGGATGGTGGGGTGGCGCTCATCCTTTCAATTTATTGGGCACAAGCGTTGTGCATAATGGAGAAATAACTTCTTATGGAACGAATATGAGGTATTTAGAATCATTTGGGTATAAATGTACTCTGTTTACCGACACTGAAGTGATCGCCTATTTGTTTGATTTATTAATACGTAAACATAATATGCCCGTTCCTATTGCAACGATGGCATTGGCTCCGCCATTATTTAGTAATATCGAGACGATGGAACAAAAATATCAAATAGCTCTGAAAAATATACGTGCAACGTATAGATCTGCAATGCTCAACGGACCATTTTCGATAGTGGTTGGTCTGACTGATCCAAAACCAACTTTAGTGGGCCTCTCAGATAGAAAAAAATTACGCCCACTCGTAGCAGCAATTTCTGAAGATGAGGATACCCTTTTCTTAAGCAGTGAGGAAGCTTCATTTAAGCGCCTAAAACTAAGTGAGGAATATAATTTTAAAAAGATATGGCACCCAAAAAGCGGTACTGCGATAGTCGCACGGATAGGAGAGGGAATACTGAGAGACGGTTTAGAAACACCTTTCGAAAAAATTAATCTCAAAGTAGAGGGAGTAATTCGAGGTTAATAATATCTTTAAGTGATAAGATTAGCTTTGTTCAGATTTTTATTTATGCTTTCACTTCGCACTGTTCAACCAAAAAATAATTCAGATACGGGAAATTTTAGATTAAGGGCAACTATTACAGATGAGTAATTTCTTGAGATATTCCAATAATATTTCAAAGGAAAATTATTAAAATATTCTTATGTTTATGTGAAGGGTAGTAGTTCAATATTTGGATATGATAATGTCCCTCATCATAAATACTTAAAAACATATCCAAATCATAAACTCATAAAAAGATATAGCAAAACTTGAGAATACATGTTTAAAAAACTTTCTAAAAGAATTTACTAAATTAAAAGCTAATATAAATTTTAAATGAGTATAATTCCTTATTCATTTTAAAATTCTATTTTGATTGGCTCCAAATCTTGACCTATTTTATGTTTAAAGGAAACAATCTTAGGATATTGAAGAGTTTTCATAAATCTATCTAAAGATTCTCAGGAAAATCTTGGGACGAAAAATATAAACAAGGTTCTTTATTTTTTTGGAGTATAGTTAATATATCCGGATTATATTCTATATAAGATAATCATAAGTAATATATATATTCAATAATAAATATATCATAATTATCGTCTAAGAGTAAAAAAGTAAAAAAATGTCTTTAAAACACAACGTTCCCTCATATTTCCATGTGAAAGTGGATAGAGAACTATGTAAAAAATGCAAAAGGTGCACGAATCACTGTAGTTATGAGGCTTTATCTTTCAACGGGGAGCGAATCGTATCTGACGATCCGAAATGCGTGGCTTGTCAAAGATGCGTCGCGATGTGCCCAGCAGGGGCTATAAGAATTGAAAAAAACGACTCATATTTACCACCCCATGGAAACTATACTCGTAGGATAAGGAATGTAATTTGGTCTCAATCTGGGAATGGAGGTGTTTTACTCTCTGCTACAGGAAATGATCGCCCAATTAGGACTACATTTGATGATTTGCTTCTCGATGCGTGCCAAGTCACCAATCCGAGTATCGATCCTCTCCGAGAAACCATTGAAACTAAAGTATTTTTTGGGAGGAAACCCAAGCAAATTGTATTTTCTGAAAGTTCAGTTAATCCAAGCGATATTTCGCTGAAAACTGAGTTTATGCCTAATTTTGAAATTGATTCCCCCATTATGGTCGGGCATATGAGTTTAGGTTCAATTAGCTATAATGCATGTATGGCAATTTATCAGGCTGCCAAGGAACTGAATATATTAGCAGGTTCAGGTGAGGGGGGTCTCCATCAAGATTTTTATGAATATGGACCCAATATTATTACCGAAATCGCTTCTGGGCGTTTCGGAGTTGATATTAATTATTTAAAAAATGCTGCGGGTATCGAAATTAAGATTGGCCAGGGCGCAAAGCCCGGACATGGGGGTCATTTACCCGGAGAGAAAGTCAATTCTCTAATCTCTGAGACGCGGATGATACCCAAAGGTTCAGATGCACTTTCTCCATATCCTCATCATGATATCTACTCGATTGAAGATCTTGCACAATTAATCTCTGCGTTAAAAGAAGCGACCCGATATAAAGTTCCGATAGGGGTTAAAATTGCCGCAGTCCATAATTCAGCACCTATCGCTGTGGGTATTGTGAGGGGTGGTGCTGATTTTCTGACAATAGATGGATTCCGGGGCGGAACAGGTGCTGCCCCTAGAATCATTAGAGACCATGCGGGAATACCAATTGAATTGGCGATTGCTGCGGTTGACTCAAGACTCCGAGACGAAAACCTTCGAGATGAAGTGACTTTAGTAGCAGGTGGGTCTATTCGGTATTCTGCAGACTTAATCAAAGCAATCGCGTTAGGAGCAGATGTAGGAATGTGTAGTATGCCAGTGTTAATTGCTATGGGTTGTAGAGTCTGCCAACAATGCTTTAGAGGGCTCTGCTCGTGGGGGATTGCAACTCAACAAGAATATTTAGTAAAACGATTAGATATAGATGTCGCCCGAAATCGTATAATTAACTTGTTTCACAGCTGGAATGAAGAACTAAAAGAAGTATTAGGAGCGATGGGGATCGATTCGGTGGAATCTCTTCGATCTAACCGAGACCGGCTGCGCTATATAGGACCAAATCCAAAAATCGCAGAAATTCTAGGCGTGAAACATGCGGGTGAGTAAAAAGAGGGAAAAAAATGATTGAAAACAAAAATCAGAAATTAGAATATGGAATGGAAAAGAAAGGATCTATTCAGATTGATGCTGCTCCAAATGGTCAGCCTCTAAATTATAAAGAATTAAATGAAAAAATTCATGGAGCCCTTAGAGAGGGGCATTCAAAAGTTATTTTAAATGATGTGTGCGGTCAGCGATTCATTGGAGCCTCCTTACAAGGAGATTTAGAGCTTGAAATTAACGGTCTTCCAGGAAATGATCTTGGAATCTTTATGGATGGTCCAAGAATCGTTGTGAATGGGAATTGTGAAGACCAAGCAGGAAATACGATGAATGATGGAACGATGATCATCCACGGTGATGGAGGCGATGTGCTAGGGCTTTCGGCACGCGGGGGGAAAATCTATATCAAAGAAGATGTAGGGTACAGAGTGGGGATTCATATCAAGGAATATAAACAAAAATTCCCGGTGGTACTTATAGGAGGAACCGCAAAAGATTTTTTGGGAGAATATATGGCGGGAGGGTTGATCATTGTGTTGGGATTGAACATTCAAGATGATGGAACAGTGGTTGAAAGCGATTATCCGATCTGTGGAGGAGAATTAGGGACAGGTATCCATCGAGGCAAAATTGTGCTCAGAACCGAAGAGGATTTAGAATCAAGGTTAGGTGTAGGAGCAAAAGTTTATGAGCTAAAAAAAGAAACAGAAAGGACAATTACTCCCTATATCAGAGAATTTTGTGAGATTTTCAATATACCTTTTGAATTGATAGGAGAAAAACCCTTTCAAGTTGTTAAACCCATCTCTAAACGGCCTTTTGGCGGGAATTATTGCGGAAATTTAATATAATCTTCTTTTTATAAAAATATTGCAAAGTAAGAACAAGTTGGAAGTATAGCGGAGCAATGCAGTAAGTACCACGAAATTATTGTATTTTTAATAAATAATCAAATTAATATTATAGGAAAAAATCCAATAATTATTCATTTTTTTGTAGTTCTAGTTTTGCTTTTCCTTAATTTTTTATATAATTAGCATATTAGTTTTTCAAATGCTATGGGCAATAATTATTGGTCTCTTATTGGGATTTCTCGGTCTATATTACGGGTCTAAATTAGTAGTGATTGGATTAGAGAACTTGGCCTTAAGGTTTGGAATTAGCCAACTTTTAATTGGGTTGACGATTCTGTCGATTGGGACAAGTTTACCAGAAATCGCTGTTAGTATAATGGGAGGGATTGATAAAATATTTGGATTAAACCATGGCATAGACGCTATTGTGATCGGGAATAAAGTGGGTTCATTTCTTACACAAGTCACCTTAATAATTGGTATTCTCGGTATAGTCCAACCAATCTTTATTAGTCGATGGAAACTTAAGAGAGAGGGGGTAAGTATGGCGATAGCACTATTAATTTTCTTTATTATTGCATTGGACGGAATAATCACACAAATTGAAGCCCTCATCCTCATAATATCATATATAATTTATTTAATACTTATAATCTATAGTGAACGCCGCGTAACCAGAAAGCAAAGAGAGATCCAAGAATTTTTGAGACAAAGAGATGGAATCGAGTTTAAAGAGATTAAACCCGATTGTGAAGAGAAAGAGACGCCAGACTGTTCAATATCGAAAGATATGGCATATACGGTTTTCGGATTATTAGCATTAATTATCGGGGCTGAGATAACCTTATTATCAGGTCATGAGTTAGCAAGAGAATTCGGAATTCCAGAAAATATCGTTGGTATTTTTATCCTTGGATTAGAAACCAGTCTGCCTGAACTAATTGCGAGTATTGTAGCGATACGTAGAGATTCATTTGGAATAGCAGTTGGCGATATATTAGGCTCGAATATCTGCGATATTTTATTAGCCACTGGGTCTGGTGCGATTTTTGTGAGTTTTTACGTACCAAAAGTATTATTGATTTACGAAATTCCATTGATTTTTATTGTTATAGGCTTCATATTATTATTTTTCTGGACAAGTGAGATTTTAAATCGATCTGAAGCAGGAGTATTGGTGAGCATATTTATAGGATACACTATCTTCAAATTTCTGTTTTTCCAAATCTAATAATAGAATTCTTTAATCAAACGGTTTTAAAATAAAGGATAAAAAAAAGAATTAATATTACTCAAGGATTTGAACCCATGCAAATTCATCTTCTATATCTAATCTCTGGATGCCAACCAAGGTGTTATATAATTTTTTCGTAATATCTCCGGGTTCTTGATTATTGAAGGTCTTGGATTTATTTTGATAGGTTATAGAACCGATTGGTGTGATAACCGCCGCTGTGCCCGTGCAAAAGGTCTCCGTACAACTATCATTGAATAGTTCTTGATAGGATATATCTCTCTGTTCAGTCTTAATTCCAAATTTTCTTTCTGCGATGGTCAAAACAGACTTCAATGTAATACCTTCAAGAATGGTACCATCTAAGCGTGGAGTGACTAATGTATCATTTATTATCGCGCAAAAGTTAGCAGATCCAACTTCACTAATGAATTTCATAAAAACGGAATCTAGATAAAGGATTTGGTCATACCCGTCTTTTTTCGCTTCGGTTGCCGGTTTCATGGTTCCCGCATAATTCGAACACGTTTTTGAAAAGCCTGTACCTCCAAGACTTGCGCGAGTGAACTTTTTAGAGATAAGAAGATTAATGCCTTTGAATCCTTCTGGAAAATAGGGCCCCACAGGAGAGCAAAAGATGATGAATTTATACTCTCTAGCAGGTTTTATACCTAATAAAGGCTCGGTTCCGATCATCAAAGGACGAATATAGAGTGACCCTCCCGTCTCATATGGAGGAACAAAGCGCTCATTTGCTCGCACCACTTTTTCCACGGCGCTCAAAAACTCTGATTCAGCAAATGGGGGCATAACTAATCGTTCTGCGCTTTTTATAAATCTCTTGGCATTTTCCAATGGACGAAACAATGTCATCCTCCCATCCTCAGATTTTAAGGCTTTCATTCCTTCAAAAATTCCTTGTCCGTAATTCAATATACATGCGGAGGGAGAGAGTTCGATGGAACTATAAGGAAGGAGCTCACCATCATCCCATTCACCATTTTTGAAATCAGAAAGGAACATCCAATCAGTTTGAATAAAATCAAACCCAAGATTATTAAAATCTATTTCATTTCTTGTCGCTTGCATCGTTTTTCACTTTTTTTGTTTAGATCTCCCACAAGCGCTTTATATCCTGACCTCGTTTAGATAGAATACTACAAAAGCAAGATGCTCTTCAAAAGAAAATAATAATTAAAAGAAGTCAAGAAAAGCTATCTTGCTCTATAATGCTACTGCAGCGGCAATAGCTAGAGCTATAGCCCACACATAACCTATAGACTCTTCCGCATTAGCATTATATGAGATCATTATACTTTTTTATCATAAATAGTATTTAAAATTATTCATTAAGAATGGGCAGTGAGTCCCATAAATTATTATGAAAACCTTTCATTATGATTTTCAAAACTTAAATAATAATAATAAGAGCTATCAATATGAGTAGTAATGGAATTGTAAACAAATATTCTGTAGAAAGAAATGTAGATCTTGCATATAAACGCTGGGGAGAAGGAAATTCTCAGAAAATTATGCTCATTCATGGTTGGACTGGTTTTAAAGAATTATGGGACAGTTTTGCTCCCAATTTAGTTAAAAACGACTATGATGTCGTAGTACCTGACTTACGCGGGCATGGGGACTCATCAAAACCCGAGATGGATTATACACACCAAGTTTTTTCGAATGATCTCTATAATTTGGCAAAAAAACTAAATTGGGATAAAGGTTTTATAATTTTAGGACAGAGTATGGGAGGATACATCGTGCTTGATTACGCCCTTCAATATCCAGAAACTTTAACCCATCTAATTAGTTCAAATACCTCAGCGTATCTTGCAAGAAATCTCTTTTCCAAAATCGTATGGAAAATGACGATTAGAATGTATCGAAAGAATCCGGAAAAATTAATGAGAAAAATGGTCCCTCGATTTTTCTTAAATCCACCCACTGAGAAAGAAGTAGATTTCTTCGTAAATAGTTCACTAAAAACGGCTAAACATGCGGGATTAAGCGCAATCAAATATTGTTATGAAAGAAATTTAGAACCTGAATTGCATAAAATTAGTATCCCCACATTAGTAATCTCCTCTGAACATGACCAAAAAGATCTAAGGAAGGCCACGCTTGCAATTCATGAATTAATTCCTAATTCAGAATTGGTGGATATTAAAGACACGGGACACCTTCCATTTATAGAAAATCCAGATGATTTTCTGAATGCAATTAAAGGATTTACAAAATAATTAATAAGTCTGTTCAAATGGGATCTCCATTAGTTTCTATACCTTCAAGATAGGCGTTTCCAATGAAGACCTTGTAGGGTATCCACTTTGATTGCGATGATAATCTAACTAAAAATGTGGAATTACTATTATTTTTTTCTATCTTTATATAGTTAGAGGGATTATTTTCTGAATTCTTTAAAATAAAATGGAAAATTATACCCAAAATAATAGAAAGAAAACCAATAAGGAGCAAAAAAAACATATAAAACGGAAAAGGAGTTTGAAAAATTAGGCTAAGAATGGCTAAAAATACGCTTATTAAACTTAATGAGATAAATATCCATACTAACAACTCAGAAATAATTTTTGCGTTATTCCATCTAGAAAAAGCTTTACGACAGTCTTTGCACATTGGGATGACTATATCTACTTGATCCATCGAATTCTTGATTAATGCTTTTATAAGACTCTGCTTGAGTGAAAAGGGATGGCTTAGTTTCTGACGAGAAATATTCTCTCGTTTGCCACATTTAAGACATTTAAGCATACTAAAATTCTTAAAATTTCTTAATTCATCCTTCGACATAGTATGTTCCTAATGGGTTAATCAAAATTGTACTAAAGTAAGGTATCTAAAACGCTTAATTCTTCAAAATATTTTCTCTGATCTTTTGTTGATATAAATTTAAGAAATGTGATCATATCTTTAATAAGCCTATCTTCATGCTTATCAGATTCTATTTTTTTCATGTTTTTCTATGAAAGATTCACTTTAATACTTTAAATATAATAAGAAGGATATAATTAATTAATGCTGATTTGAAAAGACTTATTTTTCAAAATTTAACCAAAAATTATTTATATATCATAATAATGTATAAAAGTAATTTTTAACAAGGTGAGAAAAAAATGAGTGAAACCCAGTGCTATATTTTCATAAAAGGTCATGCTGGATTTGTTGATGAGATTGTGTTGCGACTAAGAGAAATGGATGAAGTTGAAGAGGCGAATGTTGTAACGGGAACGGTAGATATTATCGCGAAGGTGAAGGGAAAAGATATTCAAACAATATCCAACGTCATATTATCAAGAATTCACAAGATTGATGGGGTAGAGCGTACATCGACTCATTTCATCGTTCCAACCTAAATCAGAACAATTAATCTATTTTATTTATAAAAATTCTTATATTTCACATTTATTACCGAAAGGTTTTTTTCACTATTTATCTTTGAAATTGTGGTATTTTCCATCATGGATATTAGCAATATAGTCATTTCCCTTGATTGCCCATGTTATTTTTTCTCCTTTTTTTGCTTTTTCTGCCCAATGGGAATCTGTTTCAGGATTCTGTTCCACAAAAAAATATTCGTCGTGATATACGCATCTCAATCCCTTTTGAGATGTTTTCTCGATGGGATATTCTTCTCCTTCTAATTTAACTGATTTTTTATCAGAAAATATGGCATTTACCCAAAAATCATTAATATTTTCAAGATCAAAGAAAAAAAATCGTTCCCATACAGAGAAAATTGTTAAGGCAATGAAGGAGCATGGGAATGGACGTTCTCCTGGATTTATAATAGACCAAAAAGTAGAGCAGGCGTAAACCCATAATATAAAAAATTGCTTTCTCATTGGTTCCGTACACGGTATTATGGAGTAGGACAAAAAGTAAGGTCGAGCCAATGCCCGCGAGAAGCACAAAAATCTTCTTTGATACCATA
>WJIN01000485.1 GCA_014730295.1 Promethearchaeota archaeon
AAGTTGTGCAGAGCAAGTCTCATATTCGAATGGTCTCGTTTTCTATTTTCACCAGAATCGGAACGAGCCAAACCATTATCGATAAAAAACTGAAAAAGGTCTTTAGTTGCCATTGGCTTGTTACGCAGGAGTTTAATAATGCTCTCACTCCAATTTCTACTGCCGACATTAACTTTGAGCGGCATGTTAGTTTGTTGTGTAACAGTCTTCTTTTCTTTTTGTTTCCGTTGCTTTTCATTGTCTACAATTCCAAGTTGCATTTCAACTGCCTCGATGGAACTAATCAGAGACGAAAGCCTATTTTGCGCTTCGGACAGGGAGGACTGTACACTATCTTGTGTTTTTACCAATTCATTCTGAATTTTAATAATTACATCTTTAAGTTCGTTAATTGCTGGAAGGGTCATTTTTACCCCTTTCATGTTAAATTACTTCGACTTGATGTTAAAATAAACTATCCACAACGTAATATCAAGAAATATTTGAACAAACTAACAAAAAAAAAGACGGCGGCGGATGAAGGGTAATAAGGTAGGCGTTTTAGCTACTTCGCACAACACGGCCAGCCCAAAATTTACTCCACTATGTTCCGTAAACTTCGGGCGAGTGGCCGAGTACGTTGTGCAAAATTACTGTTTGGGGGTATAGATATTATAGAGCCCCCGCCAAAAAACGCAACCCGTCCATGGGTTGCAAGGAAAGGAGAAAATGATGTTTAGGCTTCAGGTCTTTGTATTTGCCATTGCCACGGTTCTTGAAATAGCCACGGCTCAGGATTTCAAGATTTCTGGAAGAGTAGTGAATTCATTTCAGAATCCACTTTCTGGTTGCGTTGTTGTCTTGAAAAGTAACGGTATGGTCGACACCACAAATCAAAACGGAGAGTTCGAACTGACGAATGTGACATCCAATATTACACAACCCAAAAACCAAAGAGCCGAATTTAGGAGTGGTAGAGCAACATTCCTTCTTAAGAAGCAAGGTTTAGTCAATATCAGGATATACTCTTTAGCGGGTAAGGTTTTGCATTCATGGCAAAGTAATGATCTGAAAGCGGGGCTACATAGTATTAACCCGTCAACAATAATTAGCGACGCCCTGCCTGCGGGCATTTATGTTGTGCAGTTGATTACACCCGAGGACGCCCTTTCGTTTAAGATTTCAACCTTCAACCTTCGCAATTCCTTGAATGGAACTGAAGCAAGTACGCATGAAGGTAAAGCAATTGAAGCATTGGCTAAAACGTCTGCAGCCGGTATTGACACTCTTGAAATTACGCTGGAGAATTACGAAATCAAAAAGATTCCACTTGACACACTTTTTATTTCCCTCGGTAACATCAGATTAGATGCAATTCAAGAGAACGTCCCCCCCTCTCAACCGCAAGCGGTTTATCCCACAAACGGACAACAAAACATAGCAAATTCCATTTTGCTTAGATGGGAATGTACCGACCAAGATGGTGATACCCTTGCATACAATGTGCTTTTCGACACTGTTTCTCCTCCTTCGCGCGTCATTACAGAGCGAGCAAATTCGGATTCACTCGTTCTTGGTGACCTAAGCAGCGAGATGACATATTATTGGAGAATCCGGGCATTTGATGGAGAAGACAGTACTTCAAGCCAAATTTTCTCCTTTAGCACGGCGGCAGTTGAATGGGATGAAATAATACCAAACTTAAGGCGGCAATGCTATATAATCGGTGTAGAATATGAAAATAAAATCATGGGAATGGGAAGTGGATTCGCAATATCTCCGACCAAAATAATGACAAATGCCCATGTAGTTAACGGTTTGATTGAAATAGCTGAACTTTACGGTATGGATGACAAGAAATTTGTAGCTGTTAGGGATGGAGGCACTATTGACATAGACTATTCCTATGAATTGGACAAATTCGCGATTCATCCCAATTATGATTCAACGACAAATTACACTTATGACTTTGCTATTGTTACAATTAAATCCGGAACACTCTCAGATACTAGTGTTTATGAAACAGAGTATAATCTGCACTCACTTTCTGTGGGAAGCGAAATCGCAACAATTGGTTTTCCCGGAGAAACAAATGACCTAAATACGGTTAATCCAATTGCGACCTACAAAAGCGGGACAATTTCAGCTCTACGACCATTCAATCCCGATAACACGCCTTCGAATGGTGAAACGAATGTAGTTATTCAGCACAATTTTAATACTACAGGTGGAACATCGGGCTCCCCGGTTTTTAACAAGAAGGGATTAGTTATAGCCATCCACAATTCAGGTGAATACGACTTTATCAAGAACGAGGATGGTACATGGACAAGAGTCCCCGTTGGCTCGTTGGGCTATTCAATAAGAATAGACCAACGAGCAGCTGTCGAATCGGAACCGCTCACGGCATTTAGCACAATCGAACCCAAGATTGTTAACTACTATTTCATTAATGGAACCCTTACAGATTTACAATTCTACTACCGTGGGACATTAATGGACACGATCGAATGGCTCGATACGCTTAGCTACTGGGATTACAAAGGTGAGCCAGTTGACGATGTCATTGAACTATACTCGATCGTGGCCACGGACAATTATCTCTACTGGCAAGACACCATGCAAACAGGCTTAGATTTCTCTCGTGAATATATTGTTACTGACGACTATTTCCTTTACGGGCTCACGAACAATACTAACAAGACAGTTAAGTCGTGTGTTGTGTCAAACCCTCTTCAGTATGATTCGACGTATCTATATTTGTCTATCGGCAGCTATCGAGATGTTGGCTATTACAAAGCTTCGTCAATGACTGATTTTAGGCTCTATTTCTACTCCGCAACTCAATTGATTTACTGGGATGATATAGACACAAGGAGTAGCACTAATGAAGCGAAATATGTGCCTTTAGAGGCAACCTTGACTCTTTCGAAAAGGCTTGCTACAGCAGCTGACACAAAAACAAAAGAGGATAGAAAAAGAACTACCTATTACAGAGGTGATTTGTTAAGAAAACTCGGTGAATAGAAAGGCAAAGTCTAAGTGGGTCAAACGTCGTGTTTGTCCCACTTAAAGATGGCGGGGGCAAGAAATGAATATGGAGAGAAAACCCCCAAACAGTAACTTCGCACAACAGCAACAGCCAGGTTGCGCTTCGCTTCACCCAAATTTTACTCCACTTCGTTCCGTAAAACTTCTGGCGTGTTGCAACCCGTTGTAAGAAATAAACCGGAACGAATGAAATTATAGGCGGCGGCAAGGCAATAGAGAATTAAGACAGCCCGTTCAAAGACATAAAAGGCGGCGCTGCAAAAAATAAAACCTATTCAAAGGTTACCGTGAATGCAGAATACAGCAGCACCGAGTATGACATTCGATGTACTAATTGATTGTTCGTTTTCTGATATTTGCACTGACCAGAGTCTGTCACCCATAAATAACAAAACCGTGTTGAGTCTCATTAACGATTTCGAGGATGGTAATTGGCGATATCCTAAATTCCAGAATTTCATTTGGGACAACATCGCCGAAACCGCTTTGTCCTATCGTGAAAGGGATTGTTTAGCTGACAAACGGCACTCATCTTTAGTTGCGGCAGCAAAAAACCTTAGACTTACTGACAAGGAAAAGGA
>WJIN01000076.1 GCA_014730295.1 Promethearchaeota archaeon
CTTAGATTGATATTATTTAATTTTTATTATACTTTAAAACTTTTTTTGTTTTTTCAAATAGAACATATTACCAGATTATTAAGATCTAAAACCCTTGCTAACAAATAAAAATTTCGATAACCCATATAATTGCTTGTTCAAGTAATTGATGAGTGCATTCTGAGTGGAATCTGAGAACAAAACTTTTTCATTCTATCCAAATGTCGTAAAAAATTACATCCCTAAAGATCTATTATATGTCTGAACCGAAGTGATCATAGCGTATACATTTTCTGGTTTCACAATTTCATTTATTTGTTGAGTGGGAGAAATAACTAAGCGAGAGTGGGATTTTTTGGCAGAATGTACTAGGTGGTGTACATAGGAGCGAACTTCTGAGGATTCTGAATATGTGAGCATAGCACCATTATCCATATTTCCGATGAAGCAGATCTCATCCCCATAAGTTTCAAAAAGGGTAAAAATGTTGTTGCCTGCATTTGGTTCGATACTTTGGATTGCATCAAACCCCATGTCAATAAATAGGTCAACCATATTTTCAATATAACCATCAGAGTGGAGAATTAGATAATTTCCGTGTGAATGGATTAACTCGGCAATTGAGTGATATTTCTCAAAAAAAAGGTCTTCAATATCGGATTTAGGAATGAAAGTCCGCTGATTATAACCCATATCGTCCGCCAGAAGAAAGATTTTTGCACCTGCAGATTGAAGAATTCTTATTAAGTCAAGGATATATTTAGAAAAAAAATCGATGACTGTCCGAATAAGTGCTCGATTTTCTCGGAATGCTTTTGAAAAGGTGACAAATCCCATCGACTGCCATGTTTTTTCAAATAACCCGGGTAGAGATAACACATACTCAATTCTGGAGGTCTGTGTTAAGAATTGCCGTAATTTTATTATTTCATTCTGCGCGGGAGGATAAAGCAGCGACCAACCTTTAACGATCTCCTCACTTTTAAACACACCTTCCCAGGAATACCATCCATCCTTGTAAATTCTTCCCCACGCATCAACGTTTTCTCTCATTTTGGAGGCAAAAGAATCAGTATAATGTTTTCCCCGTCTAAAATCCCAAAGAGACACCGCATTAAACCCCATATTTTTAATTAGAGAAAAGTCCTTTCCATTCAATATAAAATTTTCATTCTCTTCGGATTTAATGGCATATTGCTCGATATATTTTTCCATAAATCTATGCTCTGGATATCCCGTGCAATAGAGGGGAATATAACCCATTTCAGACCTCTTAAGAACTTCTGTGAGCCGAATGATACTCTTCTCCAATTTAAAAGTTTAATATTAAATAGTTTTATTCTTAATATCTATGCAATTTAATTAGAAATTTATTTGATTAATTATTCTCAAATATAATTGAATTTTTTGTTTAGCCATTATGAATTTTGTTATTTTGAATTATTGGGATATTGTTGCCAAGGCATATAATACGACATTATCTTTTATATTACTGGCAATGGTGTTTTTGATGGTGTATATCGGGAAAACGGGACGCAAGAAAAATCCCTATGGTGGATTGTCAACATTTGTATGTGCTTCCTTGCTCCTTTTTGTAGCATATTATAATTCAGTTATTGGACTCTTTCAATACCCGCTTACTGGATTTATGATATGGTGGATTGGAATTTTGATATTACTTTTTGGAGGATTTGGATATTTAGTAAAAAAAACAGACCGCAAAATGACCGAAGAGGATTTTAATACTCCAAATGGCGATCTATCACGAATAAAACGGTACATCAAAAAAATGGAAGAACAAAATCCATACAGAGAACAGATCCCAATAAAGATGGAAATCGTTCGGAAAAGTTTTCATCTTACAGGATTATTATTTATTTTTGGCTATTTTGGATGTATTATACTCCCCCCTATTGCGGATTTGGCAAATTTAGGGATATATATTTTGATTACTTCTACGGAACCCTTATATAACGTTCTATGGGGGGAAGTGTCTAATTATCCTTACGTTTTAGGGAGTTTAGAAGGCATCATTGATATCACTTTATTCGGACTTATTGGAGCTTTTATGTTTATGGTCATTTCCGATTTGATCCGGGTTCTGTGGGGTCCAAAATATTCGATGTTTAATTTTCTGACCCGTTCAGTGCTGCGAAATCAAGAGCATAATGCTGTAGGACCGCATATATATTTAATCGTTGGAGCGATTTTTACATATCTCTTATATGTTTTAGGAGTTGTTCATATTTTAGCGTTTACAGCTGGTTTAATGATTGCGTGTTTTTCTGACGCGTTAGCTGCCTTAGTCGGAAGGATTTTTGGAAATAAAAAAGTCATTTGTATTGGAGGGCAAGAGAAAACAATTGAGGGGTTCATCGCGGGTGTCGCAAGTGCCTATTTATTCGCATTGGTTATCGTGGGACCTATCTATGCGATTATTGGGGCATTGATATTTTTTATCTTCGATTATTTTCCCATGGTCATCGCTGATAATATTTTAAACCCCATTTTTATCACGTTGGGTATCCAATTATTTCAAATTATCCTCGTATTTCCCTTAGGATTATTTTAGATTATATGAGATGCATAGGGTAATTATCTTTCTAATTTTGGTATTTTTTTCATATTCAGATTAGGAAATAATAATGAATAGGTCCCCGGAAAATGATATTGAAGAATATAGTTTTTACTAATGGAAATAATGGAGATCATAGAGATAAAATTAAATAGGTATTCAGTTAATGTTTTATTATTATTGAATATAAGAATATTATTGGAATGTGGTCATAATTACAGCTTTAGATCCAATTCGATTCTTTCAGATATATATAATTCAAGGCCTAATCTTTGCTGTGTGTATTTTTCTGGGATATCGCACCTTAAAACGCAATAATAAACGAATAAACCAGATATTTTCAGGATTTTATTTTTCTGTGGGATTGGGATTATTTCTCAATTTTATTTATGCTCCCCTCCAGATTGAAGGTTTAGCGACGATCGTTCTGATTCTGAACTTTTTTACTAATTACTTTATTAGTTTAGGACCTATCTTTTTCGTGGTATTTGTGCTTTTAATCTATAAATCGGGAAAAGTTATAGATACTAAAAAACAACTCAGCATCATTATTATCTATGGTACGCTCCTTTTTTTGATGCTCCTTTTCCTTCCATTTGAGGGCGTGTCGATTAATCCTGAAACTAACTGGAAACCCGTATACACTCTGGGTTTTTTTATATATCTTATGCTAGTGCTCTTTCTTGGGGCAACGATTCCTTCCTTCTATTATGCCATTAGGATATATACCAATTTCACCACAAAAGATCTCAAAGACAGATGGAAATATTTCATTCTTGGAATTACATTTCTGTTTTTATTCATGTATGGAACTTTCTTTGCGAATTATTTAAATATAGACCTTTTTAGAACTATGTGGTCCATTATTGGATTATTTTTAGTTATTACGGGAATTCTACTGATTTATTTCGGGGTCGGGCGGCAAATCGAAGAATGAATCTTCTAAAAGAATTTTAATTCTTCCCTTTTCTTTTTTTATTATTCCCTCTTTAGGCATCAAGATTTTTGCTAAAGCTAAAAAAAAATAGCATATTATCTAAGATAATTATCATGGTTGAATTAATTCCAGAATTAGCAGATGTAGAGTTAGCCATTTTTGACCTAGATGGTGTTGTATATCGTGGTAGTCAATTAATTCCATATGTGGATTCGATCATCCAAACCTTAAAGGATAATTCCATTGATGTGGTATTTAATTCAAATAACTCTACAGCAACTAGAAAAGCTTATGTGAAAAGATTAACAAATATGAATATCCAATGCAAAAGAGAGGATTTTTACACTAGTGCTTCTATTACTGCCTCCGAGATAACTAAATTACAACAGAATGCGAATATTTTCATAATTGGAGAGATTGGGTTAAAAGAAGAACTCAAAGCAAAAGGTCATCATATAATTAAGAAAAAAAAGAATTTCAAGCTCGTAGATTATGTAATTGTAGGGTTAGATAGAGATTTTCATTATAAAAATTTGGCAATTGCCCAAAAATGCATCTTAGAAGGAAACGCAATTTTTTATGCGACAAATGCGGATTCTACCTTACCAAGCGAAGATGGTCTGATGCCAGGGGCAGGAGTTATGGTAAACGCCGTTCAAGTTTGTACTGGTCATTCACCTAAGAAAATTTTTGGAAAACCTAATCCCTTTGGAATCCTATCAATATTAGAAGATAGGAAAATAAGTGCTGAAACAACTTGTATTTTTGGAGATAGATTGAATACTGATATTATGGCGGGTAATAGGGCAGGAATTAAAACAGTCGCAGTTATGACGGGAGTTACGAATAAGAAGGAAATAAAAGATCTAAGAAATAAATCAGAAAATTCCGATAAAATTGATAAAGATTTACTGCCAGATTTAGTATTAGAAAGCCTTAACGATCTTTTTGTGCGTTAGGCTAATTCTAATTCTTTGAGCGCCGCAATTGGAAGATATCCGTTTTCCTGTCCGCTATCGAGATTATTAAGAACTTTTTGAGCGATTAATTCTATCTCTTTTTCGAAATCTTCTGGATCTTCGAGAATGTTCAATATCAATACGACAAAATAATTAGAGGACGGACCAGAATAATAGGAAATAAAATTAATCGATTCTAAGTTAAGCCAAGCCGTTCCTTTTTGTCTGGCGTACTGGTGCATATTATAAACTTGAAGCAAGGTTTTTTTAGATACGCGGGATGCTATCTCCTTCGGATACTTATCTAAAATTTCTATTCCACTTCTAGTATTAAAATGAAGTAACAAGAGCCCTTCTGGCATTTTTCCCTAACCGCTGTTAAACTTATTCCTATCATAATAATACAAGTGCGAATTTATAAAATTTGATAAATTCGTTTAAGATTTCCTCAAAATCAATATTTGAAAATATGGGCTCCATTTATCAAAGATAGCATTATATGATGCGGATTATTTTATATAAAAATTTCAACTAAGTATAGCTAATTCTGACGGAGAAAAAGGTTTTTTTTTCCCTTCCAGAATTTTAATAAATTAATCTTTGGATTTTTTATGTGTTTAAATATCCATATGATATAGTCTTTTTAAGAGATCTAATATGTTTATTAAATTATAAAAAACTTACAGAGCCTTTATATTTAAAATATTTAATAATTTATCATCTATAATCCTTAAGAAAGAGGGAGAAAAATGGATAATAGAATTGAAAAAAGGATAATGGAACTACATCGAGCCATCGAAATATTGGAAGATCATCTGAATAAGTATGGTTCAAACATAAATTCAGATCAAGTAACATTTATTCGGGACAAGCTTGAATTATATAAGCGTGAAATAAAAATTCGGAAAGATTTTCCAGTCCATTTAGTACGGACTTCTTGAAAATGAATTATTTTATTGGCTAATGACGAACATCAATTCAGGGGAAAATCAAATGGACAAGATTTCATAGGTAAATTTTGTTTTATTATTTTATCATCATATTAATATAGAGGATTTATATTGAACTTTAACTAGATAGTTAAAATAGATATACACAATCACATACATTCGAAATTGCGTTAGGTAGAAATAGTAAAATTTACTAAAGATTGGAATTTGAGAATTATATTAGATAAGTATATTTTTAAGTTAATATGCAAAAATAATTACATTTTTTCATAGGCAGCCTTGATTCCTTTTATTTCTGGATGCTATGTAAAAATAGAGAAAAAATATGCTATCTTAAAGACTCAAATTATTTTTGACAAATACATTTTAGGTAAAATATTATAACACACTTAAAAATCAAATAAACTTTGAGAGATTGTGTGATATAGCCAAATTCATTCCATAGTTTAACATAGAGTCTCCGACAAATTATATCTACAGATATCTCTGAAAATATCTTCGGAAATAGTCAAGAATATTGACTCTGATTAATAATTCAATTTTAAAATGATATATGCAGATAAAGGATAAGTTGGAATATCCAAAACTAATATCATTAGAGTAAATTACGTTAGCTACTTAGAAATTGAAATAAAAATTTTCTTTAATCTATGAACTTTCACAAATCATTATTAAGATGTTAATAAGGATATTAACTCATTAATACATTCTTAATTATCTATTAGGACAGAATAAAATAAGTTTTGAGTTTTTAGATGTGTTTGGTCTCTTGAGTTATAAGACCTGATCTCTGCAATAATAATCGTGTGATCGTCTCGAATATTTTTTCAACATTTTTTCCCGTCTTCGCAGAACATTCCATATACTCATACAGATTCTGGCTTCGTACTACCGTTTCTGCTTGTTCACGAGACACAGACCGTTTATACTCAAGATCTAATTTTCCTCCCACCATTAGGACGGGTAAAGTGTTACCAATTTGTTTCAAATGATACCCATCTCTGAAAATATTGAGCCAATCTTCAAAATTTTTCAGACTTGTGTATCGAGTAATGTCAAACATAAAGATTCCTCCTGATGAACCCGCAACGTAGCTTGGAAGTAAGAACCGAAACCGATCTTCTCCAGCAAAATCCCAGATTTGCAGTGAAACTTTTTTCCCGTACATGGTAAGTTTCTTTACATAGAAATCTACCCCGATTGTCATTGTTGTGGAAGTATCAAAAATCCCAGTAAGAAATCTCTTTACAAGAGTTGTCTTTCCTACTCCTCCATCTCCAAATATTACAATTTTAAAAAGCGCATCGCTAGGAATGATATATTCCTCCTTTTTGAAATTCTAATTGAGAGTTGAATACCCATGAATCGAAAACCCAAGTTTGAAAATATGTCATAACAAATTTCTCTTATAATTTCAATTTTTTCATAGATAAAGCTTTGAAAGGTAAAATATATTCTTAATCAAATCTACCCAACTTTACAATATTATAAATATAATAAAACAAGCTGTTAAAAAAAATTTGTATTTTCACAAAAACCCTATGAAAATTGGAATTTTTTTTTAGAAATACCTAATTTTTTAAAAAAAATAAGATATATTACTATTATAGTTTTACATTTTTGTTTGTAATATTGATTAAAGTTGTTAAGGCAGATTAATTAGAACGAGATTTATAAACTTTGATTAGGGAGTATGAAATTTTAATTTATCTATACATAGATATTAAGAATGAATAAATAGAATAAGCTGAATTAGGAATGATATATTTAAAATAAAATCCCAGAGAATTAAGAAAATGAGTAAAAATAAAACAAGAGTATCTATTGTCAATATTGAAGATTTCCCCACAACTGAGGATGCAATAATCCATGCAATAGAGCTTATTGAATCCGATTTTCATTTCAATCTAAATAGCGCAAAAGAGATTTTATTAAAACCAAATCTTTTGATAGGAAAAAAGGACGCATGTACGCAACCTGGATTTGTTAATGGTGTAATTAAATATCTGCAAAAGAAAGCTGTTGAGATGAAGAATGTTTTTATAGGGGACAGCCCAGGACAATTTAAAAAAAATGCCACTGATATTGCGAAAAAAGTAGGAATATATGAGGTATGTAGAGATTCTAGGGTAGAGTTTAAGGAATTTGAGAATGAAATCCCATATCATGAGAAAATAGAAGGCGGAGAAAAATTAACAGATTACTATGTTTCAAAACCAATTAAAGATGCTGATATTCTTATCAATTTGCCCAAACTAAAGACGCATGGAGAGGCTACTATGACAGGTGCGATAAAAAATTATTGGGGAATAATTCCGGGTGGTCTAAAGGCAAAATATCATCTCTTAGGAAAAACTCCGCATGAGTTTGGAAAATGTATCGCAGATAATTTTTCATGGGTTTATCATAACAAACCAAATCGTATTATCGTGTATGATCTCCAAAAGATAATGCAGGGAACTATGGGACCAGTATCAGGAAAAATGGTAGAATGGAATTTGGTAATGGCGGGTACAGATGAATTGGCATTAGATACCACAGCCTTAGAGCTTGGCGAGGTTGATCCAGAACTGATCCCTCATTTAAAGGAGGCAAAACAAAGAGAGTTGGGGATTAGTGAACTTGACAAGATTGAAATTGTGGGAATGACTCTTAATGAGGCTAAAAAAAAGACTCCAAAATTTAAAATTCCTGGAAAACGCATGCTAAAGATAGGTTCCTATATAACGAGCAGGATTGTGTATAAAGTTACCAAGAAAATTCCGATTTTAAACAAGAATAAATGCATAGGATGTCAAGAATGTGCTCAAATTTGCCCTGCCGATGCGATCGAATTCAAGAATTCAAAATATCCCGAATTTCAGAGAAAGAAATGCATATCTTGCTTATGCTGTTCAGAATTATGTAGTCAACAAGCAATCGAGACAAAGAGGAGAGGAATTAAGGGATTATTCAAGGGATATTAATCTCTTTTTCAAACGGATTTAATCTTTTCAAGACGTTTTTTATAAGTGTTCAAAAAAAAATAATACCCTAAGCGCGCATTCACGATAGAACTCACTTGTACAAATTCATTCGCAGCATGAGCATTTCCTGCAATTCCCAATCCCCCAGTAATATAATTCATTCCAAATTGATTATTTAAAATATTTAATGGAGAAGCTGCCGCACTAATCGGCCAAATTTCTGTAGGAATATGTAGGTTTGTAAAGGATTCTTCAAGACTTTTTACTAAGAGTGAATTTTTTGAGACCCTTGAGCTTCCATACCCCATATTTTTTATGATTTTAAAATTTGAGCTAAGTTTTGGTTTACATTTCTCTAATTTTACATGTAATTCATCTAATATACGATCAGGGGCAACGTTATGAGAAAATCTGATATCGATATTACAAGACGATCTATTGGGAACAGAATTTTTAAAACCTGAGTTTAGATAACCCGATTTAAGAGTGGATATATTGAATGTCGGTTTGAAAAGATACCGATAAAAAAACTCATCTGGTTCAGTGATGATTGAATTCATTATTCCTGCTTTTTTTTCAATCTCTTTTATAGAGATCTTATGTTTAAGAACTCTGAGAAGTTCGATATCTTCTGCACTTAACTCATATTTTTTTGAAAGGATTGGTAGGCTTATTTTATCTTGTGAAAAGAGAAAATTAATCAATCTTATAAGATCATAAGCGGGATTTGGAATGATGTTTGCATAGGAAGAATGAACCTCTTCATTATCTGTGAATGTCTCAATCGTTAATGAAAGAATCCCTTTATAACCCAACTTGAGAACGGCGTCTCCATCGAGATTTTGTTTTAGGGCGGGATAATATACATCTTCACACTTGCGGATATGGGCTAAATTGTTTTGAATGAATTGAGGAAATGAAGGAGAACCCAATTCTTCCTCTCCATCGAATATTAGATAAAGTGATAGAGGTAATTGATTCATTGATTTTAAAATTCTTACTATGTTCAAAAAAGCGATTAAGGGGGTTTTAGAGTTATAAGCTCCTCGTGCTAGAATGCATTCACCTACCTCTGGTAATGAAGGATTTGTTTTTATTTTCGCTTTAGACGGGGGTGAAATCCATTTATACTCATCTTTAATTGGTTGTGTATCATACATCATGTAGATTAATAGATATGTTTCTGAGTTTCCTTTTACTTTAGAAAGAATTATGGGATTAATCTCTCCTTGAAATTCGATTATTTCCTCAGATATGTCTTCGATGTACGTCTTGATATAGTTTAAAGCTTCATTTATTCCATTTTTGTTGGTTGTATTACTTTGAATTCGTAAAAAAGGAATCAATTCATTTCTAATGAACTCATTGTTTGTTCGATTGATTTGTTTCACAATATCATTTTCCATATCAAAAATCACTTAAATTATTATAAAGTTAAATTGATATTAATTCTTCTAGTAAATTATATGGATAATCCAAATTCTACAGATATTCCAAAAATTGGCAAATTGAATGAAATAATTGATAATATGAAAATGCAAGGGGATCTCTCGGGGGTGATCCTTGCCTATAAAGATGGAAGATTAATTGTCGAAAATGCGGAAGGCACATACAATTTTGAAGAGTTTATCCCTCTTATCGCATCAGCATTACGTAGTGCAGAAGATATTGGTGATTGTGTGAGCGGAAGGAAGGTTAAAAAGATAATCGCCCAATTAGAAGATATTTCCATAATGATCTTAAAGACGAAAATCAAAAGTGCTTTCTTAGCGCTTATTATTAATGAGGAATCTTATGTAGGTTCTATTTTGGAGGATTTTGATACTTTATCAAAGCAAATAGAAGAAAATATATAGAATTAAACCATTGCATTCTATAACAAGATTTAACTAAAAAAGATCTATAAATATTTTTACTAGAAATAAACTCAAGGGAATTTAGATGAATAGAGCATATATGAAGAATGAGACTTTCGATGGAACATACCCATTTAAACCGCATTTTGAAAAAATTAATGGATTTGATATGCATTATATCGATGAGGGAACAGGGGATCCTATACTATGTTTACATGGTGAGCCTACTTGGTCCTATCTATACAGGAATTTTATCAAAGAACTGTCAAACTCAAATCGAGTAATCGCTCCTGACCAAATGGGTTTCGGAAAAAGTGATGTTCCGCAAGAGAAGAAATATCGAATGCATGAACATATTGACAATCTTACGAAATTATTACTAAAGTTGGATTTGAACAATATTACGCTTGTTGTTCAAGATTGGGGAGGTCCAATAGGTTTAGGATTCGCAGTCGATCATGCGGAGCGTATTAAGCGATTGGTTATTATGAATACTTCAGTGGGAGTAATGCGTGAAGGGAGAAAACCTTGGTATGCAACTCTTGAAGAAAAGGGGATTTATAAAGAATTTATCATGAATATTGAAGGAGTAATTAAAGGCGGTATTTATCACAAGGATAACATCACTGATTCGATGATTAACGCGTACACAGCACCGTTTCCGAGTGAGGAATATTATATTGGAGCATTTGCTTGGCCTAAAGACATTCCCATAGGCGATTCACATCCAAGTGCGCCAACAATGAAACACGTACGAGAAAACTTAAATAATCTTTCAGAAAAAGAAAAGATTCTAATTTGGGGGTTGAAGGACCCCATCTTTCCGAAAAAAATGATAAATTGGTGGCAAAAAATTTATGACATCAAGACATATGAAATAAAAGATGCATCGCATTTTCTCCAAGAGGATGCCCCTGTTGAGATAATCAGAATAATTGAAAAATTTTTAGAGGAAACTTAATAAATTAGATAATGATCAAAATAACACCAATAATAGTTAAGATCACACCGATAAAACCTTTTATCGAAATTTTTTCTTTATTTAGCATATAACTTATTGGAAGCGCAAAGAGAGGATTAGCCGAAGCGATTAACGACATTATGGAAGCTCCTGCTATTCTTGCTGCTTCTGTAAAAAAATAAACACCTATAGATGTGCCGATTATCGAAGCGGAAATTAACCATAACCATGTGCTTTTCTTCTCTAAATTATTACTAGTTTTTTCTTTTTTTACCATAATTGACAAAAGAACAAGCGCAAATGGAAATCTAATAACATTTCCAACTATTGAACTTAGATTTTCATTAAAAAGGATACGATTGATTTCATTTGTGGCATAATCAATCATAACTAATCCCAGTGCCCATCCAAAAGAAGCAAATATCGCGAATAGTGAAGGAATTATTTTAGAATTTTTTGAATTGTTTTTTGAATGTTCGATCTTTTTTTTCACTCTTAATTCATTTTGATTAAAATTTAAGTCA
>WJIN01000077.1 GCA_014730295.1 Promethearchaeota archaeon
CTTTTTAATCATATCCATTATGATTTCTTCTTGGTTCTTTACATGTTCTTGGATCTGATTATGATTAATAACTAAATTTTGATTTAAATCTTCAATTTGAGAATTAAGATGAGAAGTTTTATCTTTAAATTCTGCTGTATGTGTTTTAAAATCTTTTTCAAGCTTTTTTATTCTCTTCTCAAGCTTTTCAAATTTATTCTGTTTATCTTTTATTATTATTAAATGTTTTTTTAATTCCTCAAACTCGCTATGAGTGATAAATTCTTCTTTATTTTTTTTAGGCATTTTTAATCACTTGTTATCTCTGATTGAGTATTCAATTCTGTAACTTGATCCTTTTTAAAAAGATTGTCAATATCAAGCAAACTATCCAATTTTAATTCAAAATCCTCTTTCATAAACTTTAATTGATCTGTGGTTGCGTTAATACCATCTATAAGAGAATGAATTGGAGTTTTTCTCAGATTATTTATTAAGTATTCGATACCGGAAATGTTTTCGGAAAAATCATTTTTTATCTCTTGTCTTATAGCATCCAAATCTTTAATTTTTTCTTTAATTATTTGAAGATCGTCGAATATTTCTTCTTGGTCATCGATTTTTTTCTTTTTAATATCTAATCGAGACTTCTTTTGCATTTTAAATGAATCTATTTCAGAGAGATTTACGAGAATATTTGTAAAATCATCCTCACTCTTATCAATTACTTCAAGGAAACTATCTTTCAAATCAGGTATCTCTTGCTCCGGAAATACTTCTTGAATTCCATCTAAATATTTATAGATGGCAAATTCAAGTGCCTCAATTACATTCTGACCCGTTATTGCTGAAGTAAAAATCAATGGAGTATAATGAAGCTCATACTTTTTTACAATATTTTTTAATTCAACCTCCTCTTGAAAGAGATCTAATTTATTTCCAACCAAAAATGTAATACAATCTTCAGATTTCTCCATTAATTTAGGAATATAATAATTTTTTAATTCTGCTAAGGTTTTTTCAGGTTGTGAAAGATCGAATAACAAAAATGCGATATCTACATTACTGAAAACGACGGGATTTAAAGGATTAAATGAACGCTGACCTCCAAAATCCCAAACACTCACGGAAACCATAAAGTCCATCGATTTGATTTTATAATCTTTCCGCTTTATATTCGAACCGATTGTGGGCATATACCTTTCTGGTGCTTTATCACCGGTTAATACATTCACTAATGATGTTTTACCGACTCCTCCTGTACCTAATACAATTGCCTTGATATTAATTTCATTATAAAGATTAGACATTATTACCTATTATCAACCTTACCTTGTGGTTCATATTAAAATACTTAAATAGTATATCTAAGTTTTGATTTAAAATTCTTTCTACCTTTTTGTAACTTTTTAATTACCTTGAATTCTTAAAAATAGATACACAATTTTGATCGTAAGATGATATTCTCTGAATCTTTTTATCATCATCACTGGAATTATTAGATAATCCTCCTTTTTCAAGAATTTCTTTTAAAACCATCATAAAATTTTAGAGAAATATTTTTTGTTAATCCAGAATTTAATTATCTAATTTAATAATATAATACGAAAAGTGAATAAATTTACATGGGAAATAGCGATATTGTAATTTGTTATGCGAAAAGAACGGCAATAGGAGATTTTGGAGGATCACTTTTGCCTTATAATGCGAGTAAATTACTAAGTTTTTGCATTAAAGATTGTATTGAATCCACAGGAATTGATCCAAAACTGATCTCGGACATTAAATCGGGATGTTGTATGGAACCTCAAGAAGAAATGAATGTTGCACGTGTAGCATCTCTCCTTGCAGGGATTCCACATGAAGTTCCAGCAATGACTATTAATCGAGTTTGTACTTCTGCAATGGAAGCGATTCGAGCAGGCATGGTTGACATTCTTGCGGGACAATCAGAAGTGGTTCTTGCGGGAGGTACTGAAAGCATGAGTAATGTATCCTATTATGTACCATCAGCTCGATTTGGGGCTAGATTATTTAATAAAGAATTAAAAGATGGGATAATGGAAGGACTTCATGCAGGTAGTAAAGTGTTTGGTGAAGGCTACATTATGGGTATGACCGCAGAATATACTGCTGAAAAATATGACATAACAAGAGAAATGCAAGATAAAGCGGCTTTAGATTCACATAATAATGCTGAACAAGCAACAGAATCAGGAAGATTTAAGGATGAGATAATACCCATTGAAGTAAAGACGAGAAAAAAAACTTATGTATTCGATAAAGATGAGCACTTTAGAAAAGGTCTAACAATGCAAGATCTGCAAAAATTAAGAACCGCCTTTAGCAAGGATGGAACAGTAACCGCGGGTAATTCTTCTGGAATAAACGACGGCGCTAGTATGACATTACTCACCACGCAAGCAAAAGCAGAGGAATTAGGATTAGAACCACTCGCAAAGATTATCACCATCAGTAAAGTCGGAAACGACCCAAAATATATGGGCATGGGCCCGATGTACAGTACCCCTTTAGCTCTTAAACAAGCTAACATGAAGTACGAAGATCTTGGACTAGCCGAATGTAATGAGGCATTCGCAGCGCAATATGTTGCTGTTGGACAAGAATTAGGTTGGGATTTTGAAAAGACAAATGTTAACGGGTCTGGTATTGGTCTTGGGCATCCAGTAGGATGTACCGGTGCGAGAATCATAGTAACGCTCATTCATGAAATGAAGAAGCGGGATGTGTCCTATGGACTTGCGACCTTATGCGGTGGCGGTGGTGTTTCAGAAGCAACCATAGTAGAAAATATCTAACTCTCTTTAGATTTCTAATATCCATCCTCTTATATTTTTTTATACATTTTTTATATACTTTTAAATAATAAAGATTGCTTTTTTTTGAATGATCTTATTTATAAGCTTTTTATTGGATTTAGGTTGTATAGGAAATGATTACCTCGATCTTATGAATATAAAATGAAAACATGTTCGTTCTATTTATAAAAAAATTTACATGGTTTAAGAATTTAAATATAATTGCGTAATGTTAAAATCAATGGTTAAAGACAAGGTAGGGGAGTGGGCGAACAATTATAGATTTTGAAAAATATCCGTTCAAATATAAGGCAGATTTATAGATATTTGGAAAATAGACAAGAATATATTAAAAAGAAATTATAGGAATATTGATGTAAATCCTACATAGTTATGTGGAGAGGATTTAATTTATAGTCAAACTTGAGAAAGTTATTTTACTTTTTCTACTAGTATTTTCTTTTTTGATAAGGCTTATAAATTATTCAGGTTTTATGTTCAATATATCTTAATAAAGACAATCTAGATTAAGAAGGGAGTATTTTATTTATATTTATCAATATGTTTTATTTGTAATCATTTTAGCTTTCTAAATTACAGAAAATGTATTTTGAATTTCTACCAAATCGTCCTAAGATCAAATAAATCACAGAAAACTTGGTCTCTAGTTAAAATTTTAGTTATATTATTTACTTTTGCAACGGCATAGATACACAGATCGAAAAGTTCTAAAGATTTCCTATTTTCTTTTGAATAATCTTCTATTTTCCTAATATTATTTGTTAATTTCTTTCCCATCCTCTTTAAAACTTTATAATCCCATGCATAAAAATCAAAATTCTTTCTCTTTTCTAATTCTTCAATAAATATATTAAATTTTTCAATTCTTTGATTTTTGAATAATTTATACATAAACTCAGCTAAAGCTGGTACTGGGATAATGATATTTATTTCTTCAATTAACATTTTATAGAAAATTTTTTTCAACTTTTTTGAAATATTTAATCTATTCAAATATTCTGTTGAATCTGGATCTGCTAATTGAAAAAATGCAAAAATCGCACAAGCATCCATTAAATAAACAGATTCCATCATAATTATATATTTTTGGAAAAATCTCTTTTAAAAGTCATATGTTCTTCATCAGATATTGATAAATCAGAGAAGAATTTTCCATATTTAAAAAATGGGTTATTATTGATTTTTTTTAATTGTTTTATGGTTAGAGGTTTACTAATAATATCTAATTCAAACATCTCTTTTTGTAATTTGAGAACGTCAACATTATGAATCTTATGTATTTCAGTTAGTAATTCGATCTTATTCATATAGAGATCAGATTTTTTACTTATTGTATCTTCTTCATTATCTAGTTCCAGAAGTTTTCCAGTTGATTCATTTTTGGATTTATATTTTCTAAAAGCAAAAGGATCATTAATATTCATGAAAAATCCATCATAAGTAAAATCATAATAATTGTTACCCTCAAATATAGAATTAGGATTTGATATATAATCTGATTTACTTAAAAGTGAATTTAATTTCTGTAATTCATATTTTTTCTTTTTCTTTTTTAGTTTTTCTTTTTTTGGTTTTCTTAATTTTTCTTGAGTTCTTTCTATTCTATATTCTTCTCTTTTAATACTAAATAATGAGATCTTTTTTTGAAAAAGAAGAGATTTCACCTGGTCTATTATTTCTTGTTCAATACTATTTAGAGCGATATCTAATATTTCATCAAAATCCAAATCATAATTGCTTTTCCAAATTTTTTTTAAATAATATATAAATTCATTCTTAAACTTTGAATTAATCATATCATTTTCATAGGATAAATCAATCATTCATTTTCACCCTCCTTATCTTCCTTAATAATGGATTGAGTAACCAGATCTCTTAATTGGTTCTTAGCATCTTCAGGTAATATTAATTGTTCATCTTTCTTTCGCTTAACTTGAATAAATTGAGGTATTGTATTCAAATATTTCATATACAAAAATCTCCATTCCTTTGCATAATCATAAATATAATCCTGAGCCGTTTCTAATATCTTATCAGATCCTTGTAAATAATTATCTAAAATATTTAGATAATTATTGATATATTCCTGTAGCATAAAAAAATCATCTTCACTTATCTGATTTTCATTTGAATAGTAATTATGTAATTTATAATCCAAAGTCCGGTTAAAGAATGAAATGATAGTTTTTATTGCTAAGTGTTCTTTATTAAATCCAAAATTTTTAAATAATCGGTCAATTTCACTAAGTACTCCAATAGTTAATGTTCTTTTTTTTCTTGTAAAATTCTTATATTCAGATATATAATATTTTAGAATATAATTAATTGCGAAATCCGTATATATTGTATTTTGAGAATATTGTTCTTCCTCCTCAACAATAGAAAATATCATAATGTTTTTAATAACATTTACATATTCTTTCCAAAGGAGTTCAAAAATTCTCTTATTTTCCTCTCTGGATTCTTTAATTATCTCGTTAAAATTCTTTATGAATAAAATAATTAACTCTTCTATTTCTCTACTTAATTCTTCTGACAAGTCTATTAGTGATATTGATTGTGAAATTTCTCTTAAAAAAACACCAATTAAACAATAGTTTTTTTCAGATAAGAAGACTGAATCTGTTATTAAACGATTTGACAAAATATTAAATAATGCAAAATTTTTTTTAACTAATGAAAGTTTAATTGCTGAAATTGTATCGTTTAGTACTTGATCGTTTTTCATTTTTTTATGCTTTTATATAGATAATCTATTGTTATTTTTTTATAAAAATTAATATATTGATTAAAACTTTTAATAATCTCTATATTTAAAAATAGTTAGATTAATATAATTTTTTATTTTTTTTCATGATGTATATAATTATAATTATGAATTAAGTATCTAATTACTTCAGCTAGGATATGTCTATGTTATGTAATAGGAAAATTTCACATAAACTGAGTAAACTTTTTAGATTCAAAAAAAATCAATGGGTTTAGAACTTAGTATTCCTCATCTCATTGACAGCAGCAACAGTCCTCTTCAGTAATACTTCAACTAGCTTGTGACTTTGCCATCCGATGAGCCCACAATCCGGTCCTACATACTTCAAACGATCTGAATAATGATTTAATGCTTCTTTATATCGATTTTTAATTCGCTCTTTTGAATCAATAATGGAGATTAAACCTTCATTAGTCCCAAATGTCTCTGGGACTATACCAGTTTCAACTTTATCTGCTATTAGGTTTGATATATTGGTCCGTGTTATACCGACTCGCATTAATTTATCTGCTTTTTCTAATTCTTTTTTAGGAATTGTCTGATTAGGCCTACTGGCATATTCACATGTTAATACGTCAATATTTTCAGCTTTCAAAGCAATTTCGCTTTTCGCGAGTGAATGGAGATGAATTTGAATTTCGGCATTGATATCTTCTGACTCTA
>WJIN01000078.1 GCA_014730295.1 Promethearchaeota archaeon
AAACGGATAAAAAAAGCGCTGCAAATATTGATATAAACTTTGATAAATTTCAGAATGATAAGATCAATCTTAAATCTATTGAAAGCTATAAAATAACAGAAAATTTCGATTATACTACAATCTTTAATCAATTTCGAGAAGACTTTTATCAATCAGCAATTAAAAAATTAGAAAAAGAACTTGAAAAAAATGAAAAAAATAAAATTTTCATTTTAGACGCCCCAACGGGTTCGGGAAAAACTTTGACAATGTTTGGATTAGCTTTATTATTGAAAAATCGTTTAAGAAAAAAAGAGATATATCCCCAAATAATATACTCATTACCATTCATTTCAATAATTGACCAAAACTATAAGGTTCTACATAAAATTTTAGAAGTTTCTTTAGAACGCAAAATCACTACAGATCTAATTTTACCTTTTCATCATCTATCAGATAAATTTTTCGAATCTCCTTCTGAAGAGGAAATTTCCTTTAATGAGGGTTCCTTTTTAATAGAGAATTGGCATAGTAAAATAATAGTCACATCTTTTTTTCAAATTTTCAAATCCATCTTTACAAATCAAAATCATTTACTCCAAAGATTTAACAAATTAACAAATTCTATAATAATTATTGATGAAATTCAAGCCATTCCTTCTTACCTACATAATATTATTAGCAAAACTCTTGAAATTTTATCTGATAAATTTGGCTGTTTAATTATTATTGGAACGGCCACTTTTCCTAAAATTTTAAATTTTGATGAAGAAATTGAATTAATTGAATTGTATGATAAAGAATACCTTGGTAATAAATACAATCTATTCGAAAGAGATGGCCTTTTTCATCGGTATGAAGTAAATCTTAGTCTGGCAACTAACAAGAAAATAAATATGTCTCAATTAGTGGATTTTATTTACAAAGATATTGTTTCAAATAATTCTATGCAGAAAAATTTTGGAGTTATATTGAATACAGTAGAATCATCAAAAAAAATATACAATATTTTAAAAGAAAAATTCAAAAATCATTGTCCTATTTACTTATCAACAAATATTCCTCCAGTGGAAAGACTTAAGAGGATTAATCAAATAAAAAATTTTTCCTCAGAGACTAGATTTTTTGTTGTTTCTACTCAAGTCATTGAAGCAGGAGTAGATATTTCATTGGAAAAAATCTATAGAGATATGGCACCTTTGGATTCCATAGTTCAGACATGTGGTAGAGTTAATAGAAATGCGAACCAAATGAAGGGTATTGTTTATTTGTTTGAGTTAATAGACGAAGAGAATAACTCTGAATCTTTTTCATGCTATATATACGATAAATTATTACTCTCTGAAACAAAATATTTGCTTAATGGAATAGATTCTCAAAGTATTCCAGAGTATATATTATCAGATTTGTGTGAAAAATATTTTGAAAGATTAGATAATATTTCCCAGAAAGACTATGTAAAAGATAAATCAGATAATACGATTCATCTCCCCACATTAATTGAAAAAAATAAACATGCTGATGTTGAGAGATATTTCAAACTTATTGAAGAATATGATGAAGAAATTACCATTTTTGTTATTGATGAGAGAGAATTCAATAAAAAAAAAGATTTTCCGAACAATCCAAAAGAATTATGGGAGAAATATAAGGAAATTTATACAAATAAAAAAAAAGGTCTTGATAGATATTTATACCAAAAACGAGAGTTCGAAAAGATTAAGCGCCCGTTTTATGAACAATGTGTCAATCTCAGATTATCTAATAAACAAAAAAATGAGATATTGAAAAAATTGGTAGATAAAAAATTTAAAAATATTTACTTCTTAGAGAGCACCTCTGAATTCTATGATAAGGATACTGGTATAAACCTCAAATAAAAAAAAGTTAATGATACAAATTTTGGATTTTTATAAAACCTGAAAGATAACTGTAAAAGTAAAAAAATTAACATGTTGAAACTCAATTTCGAATTATTCCCCGAAGACGAACGAGTCAAGCCCTATAATCATCCCTACGGCTACGTCTTTCGGGGGGTAATCATGAAGTGGCTCAGCGAGAAAGAGCCAGAGCTTGTCCATATGCTCCATGAATATGAGGAAATCAGACCCTACTCAATTAACTGCATAATACATAAAAAACAGCCCAAAATAGATTTCATTCTGATCTCTTACGATCACAAGCTCTCCCAATTTCTCATGAACGATATCTTGGCGGGCGAGAAGGTCAAGTTAGAACTCGGTGAAAAGAATTACTATATAAGTCGAATAAGTTTCGAGAAAGTCAATTTAAAAGGTTTATGCGAGAAAGCTAAGCCCGTGCGTGGATTTAACATTAATTTTGCGACTCCAGTCTATTTTAACACCAGTATGGGGGATTACCCTGTTCGATTTCCCATCCCCGCATTGCTTTTTGGTAATCTGGCACATATTTGGAATGAAGTCGCCGAGAATGTAGCCGAAATTAACCGAGATGAATTTATCGAGTGGATAAATGCCCATGTCTATATCACGGGCTTTAAAATGCGGTCGGCAAAAAGAGAGATAGGAAAGCGCCGTCCTGTGGTCGGAGGGCTGGGCAATGCCACATATCGGGTAAACCCAATTAACAAGAATTTCTATAAAAAGAAATTGGAAATTTTAGAGCGCGAATATGATTACGAGTATGTAAACGACGATTATGAGCAGAATTGTCGTTGGCTCGAGATTCTCTGCGGGTTCGGAGAATACACAAACGCGGGGGGGAATCGCACAGCAGGTATGGGTGTGATACGATATTATCCCAAATATTACTTAAGAGAGCGGGACCTTATAAAAAGAGAAACAACTTAGAATTCATTCCCATATGTTAACCATCTATGTGAATCTCTATGGCAACCCCTTCTGTGATATTCTCAAAAAAAAGAACAAGGTTATCTATGAGGATGAGCTCTATCAAACATTTGTTCATGTGGGTCCCTTAAATCTTGGGATTATTCAGAAGCGACTTAAAACAGTATCCGTCTTCAAATTTTAGTTTTTCTTAAAAATAAAATTAATTGCATTTAAATCAGGATCAGTGAGATGGTTCCTTCTAGCACGATCAAACTAAAATTATCATTTTTCTCTTTAGATAAATCACATTTTTAGTAGCATGGCTATTTCAATATGAAGATAAAAATTCTTCAATATCATGTATGAATTTTATCGTGCCATCCTCAATTTGTTTCGTCAATCCATCTAAATCCCGAAAATCCGGATTCTCGACTAAGATATGCTCTATGATCGAATCGATACCTTCTAAACTCGATGGGACGACATATTTATCCCACCCTTTGTTCCGAACCATATCCCAGTATTTTTTCTGAATGCTCTTGTTATACCCTGACAACCATACCTCAAATCTGAATTCCTCGTGAAGAAATACCAGTGCGACTCTCAATTTTCGCGCTTTCAAGAGCGGAGGGTTGAGCGCAAAATAGGTCATATCCATATATCCAAAATAGATGTTGCCAGAGATGGCATAATCCGGAAATTTGCTTTTAAAATGGGAACGCAAGGACCCAATATATTCCATTAACCCTCGATATGCTTTCTGAATTATCCCTTTCTGCAGTTGGGATTTATACTCCAGCATACTCTCATGAAATGACACCATACTTTAAAGATATGAACAATATATTATATATTCTTAATATGCTTAATACTTCAAATTTCAATTAATTCCTAATTGCAAAAGACTGATTCCGGTCAGAATTTGACTTGGTGTGTGTTCTTGTAAATATCGATGAAGCTCGCAACATCCATCAATGATCTAATCCCGTCCAAGGGCTTAATGTTCTTGTTGATAAACCTCCAGAGCTCCTTCTCGTCCTTTGCTAAGATCTGGACAATCATATCATGATCACCCGTCGATGATGCAATAAGTGGGATCTGGTCGAAAAACGAGAGCTTGTGTGCCACGGCGTCCATCTTCAATGGGTCCACGCTCAACCCGATGATCGCGATCGTGTCCAAGCCCGCCTTGAGCGGATCCACCAGCGGCCCTACACGCTTAATCACCCCTCGCACTTTCAAACTTTGAACACGCGAATGGACGGTACTAGCTGCTAAACCCAATCGTTCCCCCAGTTGTTCATAGGTCAGCTTCTTCCCTTGCTGTAATATATTGAGAAGCTTCTTGTCCAGATCGTCAAGCTCGTCATTCATCTTATACATAGTCCATCTCACACACGCTTCGCATTTTTTATTGACGCCTACATATAGAACCTATTTAAATGAATATTTAAGTCTTTCGAAGCATATATTTTCTAGAAGGAAATAGTTGGATGAGATTCGATGTGTCTTTTCATGCATAATGTGTATTTATATAGCACCTAATAATATTCTAATACGGAACAACGCAATTTTGCGAATAAATTGCAGAAAAATTGGGAAAAATATTATTCACTTTTCGCGTGAATGGAAGGCGGAAAATAGCGGATCTTCACTTTTTTGTCAAATGAATAATATTCGATCCAATCAAATTGAAGAGGCGAACAAAAAAAATGACTTATTATGGAAAAGTATTAAGGGTAGATTTAAACAAAGAAAAATGGGAAGTAGAGGAGCTTGACGAGGAAATCGTTCGTAAATATATCGGTGGAAGGGGGATAGGAGATTATATTCTCTATAACGAGATGGAGCCGAACACAGATCCATTATCACCTGATAATATCATGGTAATCGCGTCTGGTGTTCTCACGGATACGAAAGCACCCAGCAGTAGTCGATATATGGTGGTTACGAAGTCTCCATTAACAGGTACGATTCTTACCGCGAATTCCGGCGGAACATGGGGAGCCGCGTTAAGAAAGGCGGGATTTGATGTTTTGGTAATAAAAGGCAAAGCAAAGAAACCGGTCTATTTATGGATACATGATGGAGAGGTGGAAATTCGGAAAGCGAAGAAATACTGGGGAAAAATGGTCTCTGAAGTGGATGATGCCCTAAAAAGCGAGACAGATGAGAAGGCTCATGTGCTACAATGCGGTGTTGCCGGTGAGAAGCTTTCAAAAATCGCAGGCGTGATGAACGATAAATATAGAGCTGCGGGAAGAGGGGGTGCAGGCGCGGTGATGGGGAGTAAGAATTTAAAAGCAATTGTTGTAAGAGGAACCCAAAAAACAGAGGTTGCGAATCCGGATGCTATGGATGAAGCTGTCCAAGAAACTGTCAACGCACTACAAAGCCACCCAGCTGGAGGAGATTTGACAAAATCTGGAGGTGCATTGAATGCGTTGGGAACTGCTGTCTTAGTGAATGTAATTAATGGTGCGGGAATATTACCCACTCGTAATTTTCAGACCGGGCAATTCGATGAGGCAGAAGATATTTCTGGAGAGACTATCGCCGATGATCTCTTGAAAAAGGCTGTGGCGTGTTATAAATGCCCGATAGCTTGTGGACGATGGGTTGACTATAACGAAGGCACCTGGGGCGGCAAGCATTATGAAAAAACGGAAGGAGAGAGTTTAGAATATGAAACCACCTGGGCATTTGGTGCTGAATTGGGAATTAATGACTTAGATGCCATTGCCAGAGCAAACTGGATATGTAATGAATATGGATTTGACACCATTTCGGCGGGAGTTACTATTGGATTTGCCATGGAAGCCTATGAAAAAGGCCTAATTACAAAGGATGATTTAGGTTTCGAGTTGAAATGGGGCGATGCGGATGCAATGATTAAAACCTTAGAGATGATGGGTAAGCGAGAGGGATTTGGAGACATCCTTGCAGATGGTTCTTTAGCTGCCGCCAAGAAAATCGGTAAGGGAGCGGAAGAATATACGATGCAAGCGAAAGGATTAGAACTACCTGCCTATGACCCTCGAGGTGCCTATGGTATTGGATTAAATTACGCCACATCTAATAGAGGTGGAGCCCATGTAAACGGCTATACAATTGCTGCGGAGATAGCTGGAGCACCATTGAAGGCAGACCCATTCGATGCCAGCGCGGATAAAGTCGGGTTAACTATACTATTCCAAAACCTAACTGCTGCGGTGGATTCGACGGGAACATGTCTCTTTCAGACATTTTCTGCGGGAGCGGAAGAATTTGCTCCAATGGTCGGAGCCGTAATGGGATGGGACGATTTTTCAGCAGACGAATTTGTTAAAGCAGGTGAACGTATTTATGCCTTGGAAAGACAATTTAATGCCAGAGAAGGTTTTGGCAGAAAAGATGATTCATTACCAAAAAGATTGACGACTGAGGAGATGCCTGAAGGGCCGGCAAAAGGAAATAAACATCCTTTAGACTCGATGCTTGAGATATATTACGAGCAGAGAGGATATGATAAGGAAGGACACCCCACCGAAGCGAAACTAAAAGAATTAGGATTAGAGGCATAATTTACCTAATAGGAAATGAAAACAATCCAATCCAACCATATAACTAACTATTTTCTATTTTTTTATATTTTTAGCTTTAGATTAATCAAAGTGGATCAATTTTAGTTATAAAATATCAAAACCAAATTTTTAAAATAATTTTAATATATTATTATTGAGTATACATACGGACCCAATTCACAGTATAAGGAGATTAGATATGCCTAAAGTTAGGATGAAATTATTAAATATGTTCCGTATAGATCTTGGGAAAAAGGAAGTGGAGTATGAGGGAGAGACGATGCGAGATATTATTTCCCAATTTGTAGAGGAGCATAAAGATAAAATAAAACCTAAATTGTTAGATGATGGATTATTGCGGGAGGAAAATATTATATTATTGAATGGAAGAGATATTAAGTATCTGGATGAATATGATACAAAAGTGAAGGAAGGTGACGAAATTCACCTTTCCATTGCCTTAGGTGGAGGATAACCATACTCCAACCATAATACCCGATCAATCACTCTTTCATTATAAAATAGCTTCTTTTTAATCTTATTGCATCTAAGAGAGCTAAATGTGGTTAGTAATAAAAAATATAGTGCTTTTATAAAAAGT
>WJIN01000079.1 GCA_014730295.1 Promethearchaeota archaeon
AACCTTTTATTTTAATGGTGTTTACTCCAACATCTAAAGAAGAAATAAAAAAAGAAATTAATATTTACACTGAAAAATTAGAGTATAGCTTAGAATTATTAGAGAATCTCTATTTAATTCATATTGACAATACTTACTCTTTTTGTGCAATCGATGGAATTTCTAAAGTTATAGGGGATCCTCAAGAGTTAGCAATTTTTCTAGATGATTTTTCATTCTGGTTCGATTTTTTTGGTGATTTTACAGATAAATACCAAGAAGTTCTCCAAAAAATAGGTTTCCTTACATTACCTCCAAAAAAAACCAAACCGAAAGAAGTTATTGAAGGAAAAGAGGAAGAAACAGAGCAAGAATTTGAAGGCAAAATCGAGTTAAATAAGGAAGAAAATAATTGTCTTCAACTTCTTGTTCATATGTTTAGAGAAAATGAATTTTCATCCTCCGGAACTAAATATAAATCTTCAATAGAAAAAATCATTGAAAAAAAATCTATGGGAATTACAAATACGGAAAAATTATATAAAATAATGAGAGATTCGGGTATTATCGAAAAAATGACAGATAGTACGGTAAAATTTTCAATTACAGAAGATGATGAAATAATGACATTAGGTTTGGAAGAATTTATTCAGAAACTAAAACTAAAATTATCCTCAAAAATAGAAAGTTTTCTTTCCACTTATTAATAGATTTAATAATTATTTATTTCATTTAAAGGAGTAATACCACTAATTTGTTAATTCTTTCATAAATTTCATTCATCAAGTTATGTATTCTTCAGCTCGTAATGACAAAAGACGATCAGGTTCAATAAGTTCCCTCTCTCGTGCTATTTTATTGATTAACCACAATTCTGATTGCACATTTTCAGAAGATTCAATTTGATTATAGGATGGTAATCGAATCTTGCAGGATTGCAGGTCGTCTAATATTCCATAAATAAAATCTCGCGAGATAATGGCAAAAAAGTTATCAATTTTAAGTAAATGATAATACTTTTGAGGTATGTATTGCTTGCAGTTATATCTGAAATGAAATACCTTTCTACCATTAATATAAATCGGCATTCCGCAGAACATACACCGTTTAAGATAACCGCTTTCTCTCAAATATCTTGGTTCCTCTAAGAGGTAATATTCGAATTTTGTAGGTCCGTATCTAACCTGATATCCACTATCGCAATTAAATTTAAAAAGAACCTTATTTTCCTCAATAATTTTATCAAAATGATATTTTAATTTACTATAAGTCCATTCTTCTAATGATAAATTTCCTTTCTGGAGAAAGAAGCCTGATCTAATATAATCTAACGCTTCATTCACTGCACATGGCCCAAGTTCAATTAAAATTTGCTTAATTATTTCTGACATCTCAGAAAACAGTTAATGATTGAATTGAATTTTTTAAAATAAATTAAATCTCTCTTATTTTAGTCTTAATTTTATTTCTCTTAATCAACTTTTTAACTTTTTCATCAAAACCATCCTCGAACTGAATATTATTACCTAAAATATTATATTGAATTGAATGCGATTTGATGAAATCTTCAAAATCATTTGATCTATTTCTATATTCTAAGTATCTATCATTAGTTATTATATATGAATTATTATCCATTGCATATCTTATTATATACCAATCATCATCCTGACCTGCTGGTGCTTGATTGACATTTCTATCTTGAAGCAATAAGTTAAAATCTTGTTTATCTTTATTGGGTATGTAATGCCACAATCCTGACCCAAAAATTATAAAAATATATCTTTCGGGAACTCCCAATTTGAGTAATTTATTTTTGCATCTTAACACGTCTCTAAGAGACGCCTTTTTAGAATTCAGGTTATTACGTGCAATATTCGAACCGTCTAATATGAACGAAAATGGTATTTCCTGATTTTCAGATTCTATATGTTCATTATCCTGAGTACTCTCATAAAAACTGTGTATTAATCCAAAATTCATATTTAGTTCTTTCTTTCTTGATTTTGGATAATGAATTTCTTGGTAATATCCTCTTTTTGCTACTTCCTTTTGAAAACTTTGGAGTATTTTCAATTGAGATTTAAGATTTTGAAGATTTTCAGAATTACCTATTGTCGATTCCTTTTTAATGTTACTTTGCATTACCCCAATCAATCCATTCAAATCTTCTTTCAAAGGAAGTATATTAATGAATTTTGTAATGCCCTTTTCTTTAACCATTTTTTCTTGAAATTGGTATAAATTTTTACTATGTTCCCGATCTAAAAGAGCATAGGACTCATCAAGTATCACAATATTATATCTCGCCATATTTGCTGTCATAGAGATTATCGAACGGCAATATGCATAGGTTTTCTCACCGCTTGAAAATTCTTCAAGATCTCGAGATTCTTCCAATCCTTCAGGCGTTTCGAATAAGATAGATTTGTTTGCTATATCAAATTTTTTAATGCTTGCATAATCTTTGAAAACATATTCGAAAAACTCCTCCCTTCCATAGATATCTTTAAAAATATTATCAAACTGCTCATTAATTATTTTTAAGTGCTTCTTATTTTTGGGTTTTTTGCCTTCAATAACTTTACTTATATCATCTTTTAATACGTTTAAGCGTGTGAATAAATCTTTTGTATTTGTAATATATGGTTCAAGCTTTTCCATATGGTCTTTATAATAATCGATGAAAGCCCCTTTTTCGCTCATTCCGAATTTTTTAGCTGCTTTTCTTATTTTTTGTGATATGGGTTCTAACTGGATTATTATTTCCTTTCTCTCTGCATCTGTATTTTCCAAATCTGACTCTTGTTTTAGTAATATTTTATTATTTTCTCCTAATTCCAATTCGGTCTTTTCGATTAATTCTATGCAAACCTTTCCTAATTGACTGGATCTTTCGATATTTTCGCCAAGATCTCGTAAATTTTTAATTATTACATTTTTAGAAGGATAATTTTTCAATACTTCAATTTTTTTTGATAAACTTTCCAAAATTTCCTTATATTGAATAATTTCATTTTCCAATCTTTGAATTATTTTTTGTCGGGCTGATATTTGTCCTTCTATACTTTGTATTCTCTTCTCGATGTTGAGATAATTATCTAATTTTGAGCTTTTTCCTTTTAATTCACGTTCTAACATAGAGAGTTTTTCTTCGACTATTCTAAAATCTTTAAGAAGCTTAAGATTATTGCGACTCTTTCGGATACTTTCATTATATTCTTTTACTTTTTTCTTATATTTTTTTAATTCTTTATCTTGTTTGAAAATGAGATTATTATTTTCGAATATATCAAATAATTCCCTGAATGAAAAAGATAAATCCTCAGAATTACTTAATTCTGCTCTTATAAGTTTTTCATCTCCAAATTCATTTGAACTAGCCCTACTACAAATATCTCTTAATTGACTCAAATATTTATTAATTTTAATTATCCTTTGATTTTTTTTATTTAACTTTTCAACAATTTCTTTAGCTCCTTTTATTTGATTTTCATTATTACTGATTTTACCTCCTATTTCTCCAGCTCTTTTTTTATAATGCTTCTCATCTAAACCTTCTAAATCAAATGACAATTGATCTTGTAGGTTTTTGGCTAGCTTTTTTCGCTTTTTTTGTAGTTTCTCAATTTTCTGGATAATTTCTTTTGCTTTTTCATCAAATTGGTTTTTCAAACTTTCCAATTGTGTTTGAAATTGCGAAATCTTTTCATAATTACTGCTTATCTTTGTTTGGATACTGTTAATTTTGTTTAATTCCCTTTCTTTTTTCTCTTTTAAATCATCAATTTCATAATTACTGAGAAATTTTAATTTTTCTAGTAATTCTAGTTTTTTCTTTAGATTGCTAATAGTTGCTTTTCTATTGCTGATACCGTTTTTCAAATTACTAAGATGATCAAGTTTCTCACTTAGTTTTTCATTTAACTCATAGTATTTATCAATAATTGTTCCTTCGGCTGAATTTTCGAACCATTTCTCATAATTTTCTAAATATTCGAGTTTCCTTTCTAATTTGTGTAATTGGTTTTCAAGCTTAGCAACAAAAATATCTTTGAAAAAAAAAATTTGTTGTTCTAAACTTTCGTTCCCTCTAATAGTCCGAATATAAAAATAATTCCTAAAATCCTTATAATCCTTTTCTTTCTGTTTTTCTCCTTTTAGGAATCTTCCGAGAGTTAATGGATTTACTTGATTTAGATTTTTATCAAATCTCCATATATGTGGTTGCAAAATTACTTTGTAAAATAATAAACCACCTTTTTTAAAAGTGATATCACACGAATCAATCGCATTAGCGAGTTTTTTAAATCTTTTTTCATTCTCAAAAGTGTAGTTACCTGATGCTATCTCAAGAAGAGTTGACCCTATTGACTTACCAACTCCGTTATTACCATGAATTGTAATTATCCCCTCTGGAGATATAATTGGAATTGTATTTCTCCCCTTGGTTTCTAACTCAATAGTAATGTCTTGTGTGCTCTCAGCCATCCTTGATTATTCACCCCCCTGATCCTTATTTATCTGATGGATATATCTTTGAAATTCTTCATATGGAACCTCCTTGAAATCATGGAACTCAATTAGAGAATCCAAAAATTCTTGGTAAGCTTTTTTAAGTTCAAACTTTTCTAGCGTGTTCCGAATCAGACTATCTGTTATTTCTTCATAATCCATATATAACGCACGACAAATTATTTTTCGTTGAAGAATTAATAATTACTGGTTAATATTGCCTATAGAATATATTAGATTTTATATTTTAAAATGTAATCTTTTTGTAGAGACCTCACTTTTAAAACAGTTTTCCTAACCAACAAATAATATATCTAACTTGTTATAGTTCTTCACTTTTCTGAATTATTTAGTTCTTTTGGTGGATTTTTCATATTCCAAGCTTTCCAAGGGAATCCTCTGACGTTCTCCCATCCGTATTTTCTCATATAATCTAATGTTATTTCTTTTACATTTCCTTCTTCGATAACTTTATAGACTTCTAAAGGTTTATGAAGATCCACCCATGGAGGACTTCCATTACGATGAAGATCCAAACTATAACTCAAATTTTTCGTCTTGTCAATGAACCATTTGTCGTTTTCGAGCTTTAAGATATATATTTTTTCCTCTCCAATACCTTTTTCATAATCCTCAAATTGTTCCTTGATCTCTTCTGGTGGCCAATTTTCACCCTTTATATTATATCCTCTTACATTCCACCATCCATATTTTTTCATATACTCTAAAGTAGCAGTTCTTAAATCTGCTTTTTCAAATTCTCTATCTACTTTAATAAAAGGATATAGTTTTGTCCAAGAGACTCCTTTTCCTGTTTTGATCTTTTTAATTTCCTTAGATATATTTTTGGTTTCGAGGATATACCACTTATTCTTTTCAAGTTTTAGAGAATAAACCTTCTTCTTATTTTTTTTAATGCTTGAAAGATTTTCTTTAAAACTCTTATTTTGCTCAGCTAGATTTTCCTTGATCTTTATTTGCTCTAAGTTATTTTCTAACCCTTTTGATGCATTGGATACAAAGTTTAGGATTTTTCGAGGAATATACATGTCAGGAATACTTTCTGTGTAGGATGTACTTCTCACATTATCAACTCCATATTTTTTCATATACACTAAAGTTGTTTCCGTTAAATCCCCGTCCAATTCCACAGATTCAATAGATATTAGAGGATATTTCCTGATCCATTCATTACCTTTACCTTTTCTATATTTTTTAATTTGAGTTTTCAGGTTCTTTGTCTCTCCAACCCACCATTTATCATTTTCTAACTTTAAAACATAGACTACACTTTGATCCTCAAAAAAATAATCAAGATCGAAACATATCTGTTTTCTAACTATATCTTTATTTTCTAATTTTGATAACTGTCTAATTTTAACACAAGCTGGACAGAATGTCTCATAATTATTATATTGATAATCAGTAATTTTTTGTC
>WJIN01000080.1 GCA_014730295.1 Promethearchaeota archaeon
GATTTCGGGGATGAGCCAAATGATAAAAATTTCTGTATTAATGGAATTGTTATGCCAGATAGAAAGCCAAATCCTTCATTATTTGAGGTAAAAAAGGTCTACCAACCAATTAAAGTCGTTCCAATTGATTTAAATTCCAATAAATACGAAATATTTAATAAGTACCAATTTATTTCGCTTGATTATATAGATCTCAACTGGGAATTAACTGCAAATGGAAAATTAATCAAAGAAGGAAGAATAGATAAGCCAAATGTAAACCCTGGAAGTAGAAAGGAATTCACAATTGAGATAGGTAACATAGAAAAAAAACCAAACACGGAATATCATCTAAAAATTATTTCAATGCTAAAGGAAAATCAACCATGGGCACAAGAGGGTTTTATTATTGCATGGGATCAATTTAAATTACCATTTAGTTCAAAATCGATTATCTCAGAGAATAAAAAAGTTAACTTTCCCAAAATGAAAATGCAAGATCAAAATGAAGTTCTTACCTTAACTGGAGATAACTTTAAAGTTATCATAGGGAAGGATTCTGGGGTTATTGAAGAATTAGAATATAACAATCAAAAATTATTAGAGGAGGCATTATTACCGAACTTCTGGCGAGTCCCAATCGATAATGATATCGGATTAGCAGACGATGATTTAGAAGATTTTGATAATACTTCCTATATCGATTATAGCTGGAAAACTGTGGCGGAAAAAAGAAAATTATCTAATTTCGAGATTGAAGATCAAGGTCAACATATTATAAAAATATTTACTAAGTTTGAACTTCCAAACTCAAATGAGGGGCTCGAAATCAACTACATTATCAATGGGAATGGAAAGATAAATATCCGAAGCAGTTTCACTCCAAATAAAGATATGAAACGTTTTGGAATGCAGACCACAATTTCAGGAAAATATGATAAGATGACTTGGTATGGACGAGGTCCACATGAAACAATGGAAGATAGAAAAACAGGTGCAGCAGTTGGGATTTATTCTGGTAAAATTAAGGATTTAGTTCATAACTATGTGAGACCCCAAGAAAATGGGAACAGATCTGATATTAGATGGTGTAAGTTTACTGATAATGAAGAAAAAGGGATTTTAATTTCTGATGAGGGTGGGACCTTTCTAAATATTAGCGCATGGCCGTATGCAATGGAAGATTTAGAAAGAGCAAATCATAATCATGAATTACCATTGCGAGATAATATTACGCTCAATATAGATTATAAACAAGAAGGTGTTGGAGGGGATCTTCCAGGTTTACCTACAGTTCATAAAGAATATAAATTAAAAAGAGGTAAAAGATATGATTTCTATTTTTCGATTGAACCCTTGTTTTAATAGAAAATTAAACCGGGATTTTAGATTTTTCTCCCTTAATTTTCTCGATTTCTTCTATTTCAGCTTGATATTTACTAAGATTTATATCTGCAAACAGAATTATTACAACTGCAACTATAAACAATAGGATATTTTCGAATCTCTGATTGAATATGAAAATACCGACAATTATAGGAATTATTATAGACAAAGAGTTTATAATTAAATACATTGTAGAGGCTTTTCCTTTTTGAAATCCGCTTTGGTAAAAAATAAATCCAATAATAAAAAAAAACAAAATTCCCCATAATGATATACATGCCCAAAAATGATGAAAATCAAACCAGAAAATGCCAAAGACAATCTTTACCCAACCAAACCAAGAAAAAAGATTAATATCCCCCTCATTGAGGGCTTGAGTTATGATATTTGTGAATATTATTGCATTAGCATTTAAAATAACGCCTGTTAATGATACAGCTTCTATTTTCATATTTTGCTTACGTTTTGAGAGAAGAAAACATATCAAAGAAAATATCAAGCTTGCTAAAAAATAAACTGCAAATGGAATGATAAAAACAAAGAGGTCTATTCTTACATTAGTTACTCCTGCAAATGTTATTAGGATTGGTGCGATAATTAATAATCCCGCTGAAAACACTTCTAAGAGTGATATTTTCTCATTAAGCAATATATGAGAAGCGAACAATGTTACTATTAATCCGACACCGGTTATAGGTTGGACCACAACGATCCCTACAAGCGAAACCGCTACTATAAAGGGAAGCCATCCAATCATACTCAAAAATAATCCCAATATTCAAGTCTGATTTTCAAAAAATGACAAGAATGTTTTCAACGTTTTTTTAATACCATTTTCAAAATGAAGTTCGGGTAATCCCTGCGATAAACCCATTTTTTGCAATACAAATCCAATTGAATAACAGAATGAAACAATTAAAGCTAAAACCATTCCAGTTATTACTGTAAGTGAATCAACCATATGAATAAATGGTGAGTTAGAATACTTTTATAATTAATTTTTAATAATTGTTAATAAGTAATAATATTATGGAGCCAAATTTGGATGGTCAGATGAAAAAAAAACATAATGCAAAGAAAGATAAGAAGGTAGAACTACCGATAGCTGAGTTTTTTTTTATTAATATCATATCCTTTCTCGTTCCGTTTTATTTTTGTATGTTTTTATTTTTAATGATTGAATATTTATCCTTTGAGTTTTTAAGAATGAACTTACTTTTTAACATATCTTTGATGGTTTTTATTGGTTTAATGTTATATTATTTGTATATAATTTTGTTAATTGAATTCTGTTCTTTCTGGGTTAGGAGATGGAACAAAAAATCTCCCCCAAAACAGGGGGTGTTTAAACGAATTCTAGATGATTTAGATTCCGAAGAGGGAAAAATTTTGAAGTATTATCATCGAAGAGGATTTATTATTAAATTTCCAGTATGGTTAAGCTCTAAATCTCCTTTTCCTTGGCTTGTAAATAGAGCGTTAAGGAAAATCGGACATAATAAAATTGAAGAAAATGTAATCTACTGCGATTGTTTTGTTGGCTTAGAATTTACCAAACTTAATAAAAACGTGTTTTTATATCCAACTGCAGCCATTTCAAGTCATGCTGTCAATACAATATTCGGAAAAATAAGTATGATGGAAGTGGAGTTAGAAAAAAATACGACTTTTTATCCATGTGTCATCGCGGGACCTAATGCAAAAACTAAAGAAAATTATATCATATATCCTTTATCTGTATTGCACAAAAATTGGAGAGGAAAATCCGATAAGGAATTTTATTCAGGAAGTCCTGCTAAACCGTTAGAATAGGTAGAGTAAATAAAAATTTTAATAAATATATTAATATTACCTAGTCAAAGTTCTAAAATTACTTAAGTTACAGAAATTTAGATTATTCAACATGACTAATTCCCTTGACTCCAATTGGAACCAATATCAAAGAGATTACTATATTGGTGCTGGTTCTAATTATGCTAAATTACCAGGAGGATATCTTTTTCTTAGGAGAGCAATCGTTTGGAAAGGAAAAATTGATTTAATCAAAAAATATATTCCGCAAGGAAAGATTTTAGATATTGGATGTAGTTATGGTTTTATGCTGTACTTTATGCGTGATAAGTTCGAAATTTATGGGTGTGATATATCTGAACACGCGATTAGAATTTGTAAGAAAATTTTCCCCAAATTACCCAATAACCGATTTTGGGTTCATGATATTACGGAAGAACTCCCACTTCCTAAAAATTTTTTCGATGTGATCAGTTGTATGGATGTTATAGAACATATTGAAGATATTAATATTCCTCTCCGAAACATCCATAGATGTTTGACTCAAGATGGGATCTTCTATTTGCATATTCCTATAAAAACGCGGTATAATATCACTGAATTCTTAAGGTTTGATAATGATCCCACTCATGTTTCAGTTCTTCCAGAAAAAAAACTAATTTTCCAACTCAGAAAAATTGGTTTTGAAATTTTAGAAAAAAAATATTATTGGATGGGTTTTATTCCGATTCCCAACTTCATAAATTTTGGATCTGATATAACCCTAATTTTAAAAAAAGTATGATCTAATATATATTTGGAACTAAAGGAATTTTATAAATAAGTTAATATTATAAGAAATAGAAATTTATGATTTATTTTTAGGATATTTGCCATGTACTTGCAAAAATTCACGGTATTTATTCATTTGGTCAAGAACTTTGCCTATTAAATCAAAGTTTTCATAGATGGGTACATTTCTATTAAGAAGCTTCAATTTAAACTTATATCGACTCTTATATTCCTCAAAACCCTCTGAAATCTTCAACATCACACAATACATAGGTTTATCACAAACTCTTTTTGCTTTACTTATATATTTTATGAATGTGCGATTTAAATCCACACCCTCTTCAAATCCCATCTTTGAGATCATTGTTTCCTCTAATCTATTGAATCGCTCTGGATCCTTTACAAAAACTATGGATGATATATTCGGATCTTTGTCCAAAGTTATAATGGTTCGATAATATAAGTGAGGGAGTGCGCCCATTGCTCCTAAATCTAAAGGATTTTTCAGATTTGTGTTAACTTCAGGAAGGAATCTCGACATTTTTTCGATTGTTTTATCAGTAAGTCGTGGTATTTTAATATTATATTTTTCTAACGTATCACTAGCTTCAATTGTGGACCCCCCACCTATACCTATTAGACCAATATTTCTAGTTGAGGGCAAATGAGTTAATTTAAATGCCGCTGCTAGTGCGGATAGCTCAATAGAATTATTCACTAAACAGCAGCCCGTTTGCTTGGCGACCGCTTTCCATATCTCATTGTTTCCCGCCAAACCTCCCGTGTGCGATTGGATAGCCTTTTTTGTTGCTTCTCCGTATCCTGCTCTCCATAATATAACGGGTTTCCTATTGAGCGTACATTTTCTTGCAGCATCCATAAAGCGTCTCCCGTATTCTTGATTTTTAAGATTTTCTAAATATAAGCCGATTATCGCCGTTTTATCATCCTTCGAAAAATATTCTAAAAAATCAGGATGAGATAAATCGATTGCATTTCCAATAGAAATCATTTTCGATACGTAGCAACCATAAGAGACTGCTAATTGGGATGCATTTACAGCAAGTCCTCCCGATTGAAAAACACCTCCAAAATTTCCCGCTTTTTTAGATTGGTCTCGTCCAAAATATAAATCTGATTCTGGACAGTATACTCCAATACAATTGGGCCCTATAATTCTGATACCATATTTTCTTGCGATTTTCAGAACTTCTTCCTCTAAATTTTCATTTCCCACTTCACTAAAACCAGAACTAAATATCGTAACGAATGGAACCCCTTTTTTTCCAGTATCTTCGAGAATCCTGGGTACAATCTTGGCGGGAACAGCAATAATCACATAATCTATCGGTTTTTCTTCGGGAATATCAAGAATCGATGCATATACTTTTCTTCCAAATACTTCTTTACCTTCTAATCGGGGATTGAAAAGATACATCGGAACTTTGAGTCGATCTTTCATTACTTGGACGAAATATCCACCACCCGCCGGATTATAGCTCGCACCAATAATACCAATTGCGCGAGGATAAAATAAACTCTTAAAATCAATCTCATTTGTAGTTTGCGTTGTTATTGAAAACATATTCTATGGTTTAAAGCAATTATTTTAATTGTAATAATGATTTAAAGAATCAAAAATACCTAAAATATTTTATCATGTGGGTTTTTTGAATAATTACTCAGTGCTATACATATTTTTTACAAAAATAGTAGAGTTAATCGGTTGATTTAGCGATTTAAAACCTTTTTCGCCTTTTTGATATCATTTGTAATGATCCCATCTATACCTTGATCGATTAATTTTTCCATTGCTCTTTTACTATCTACCGTCCACGCATTCACTTTCAATTCCTTTGCATGAGCATAGTCGATTAGTTCCTTGTTTACGAGTTTATATAATGGATGCACTCCATAATAATTTTTCTCTGCCGCATTATCAATGATTTTTTTCTTTTGAATCCAATCCGTCAGCCATCCTGTTCCCGCGGGCTCAAGAGGAGCGATTTTTATTTTTGGTTCTTCTTGCTGGACCTTAATTAATTCACCATGATTAAAGGAGCTGATGATGGTACTTTGGATCAGAGCCTCTTTTTTCAAGATTTTAACCAAATCTCCAACTAATCCCTCTGCCTTTATTTCACATTGTAATCGAATTTTGTTTTTGGCTAGACCAATTAATTCTTGGAGGGTAGGGATTTGCTCTCCTTCCCCACAATCAAGTGCTTTTAATTCTGATAAGTTCATTTCTTTAATAATTCCTTGATGGCCCGTTGTGCGATAAGTATTCTCATCGTGCATAATGACTATTTCACGGTCTTTTGATAGATGAATATCAAATTCAATATAATCTGCACCAAGATCTACTGCTTTTTGAAATGATTTTAGGGTATTCTCGGGTGCCTCTTTATTCGCACCTCTATGACCTATTAATAGTATATCTTTTTTCATAAATTCATTTCATCTTTATTATAATATTGCAAAATCTTCGATTTTAAATTATTTCCATTAATTTTATTTAGGAGATGTTGATTTATCATAAACTAAATGTAATAAGGATTTAACCTTTTCTTCATCAATTTCTTTCAATTTTTCGTATTTAATATGGCGTGTTGTCTTTCCCGTTCCTTGGAAAAGTGCGATTTCATCGAGAGTTAAGTTTTTAATTGAGAAACCTAAATTTACACTTGTTTTTAATCCCACTATATAAAACAAGTTATTATAGTATGGAACCCCATATTTCATTTTCTCTTCAATTTCAGGAAATTCTGACTTAATAATAGATCGCAACCTCGCGCTCAGTTCCTTTTGAGGTGAAGAAAGATTCTTTATATATTTATCCACTTCTTTACTCATGATGCTATATTTGAATAAGTTAATTGTTATGAGATCAAATATTATTACAAAATTTTAAAAGTCAATTGTTGCTTTTACAATAAGAAATTATTAATCAAGTTAGAATCATAATGGTATCAGCGCAAAAAATAGGTATCTCACTGCTTTTACCAATTTCAGTAGCGATTATTATTCCCTTAATTCTCTTATTTATAATCGATTCAAGAACTTTGGATGATTTGTTCTCTCCAAATCTAATAATTGTAATTTTAGGATTGCTATTACTAATAATAGGCATAATTGGTTTTGTTAAATGTAATCTAATTTTTATAAAGAAAGGGAAAGGGACTCTTATGCCACTAAAACGACTGGAGACTCAAAAATTAATTATTAAAGGCCCATATAAATATGTTCGACATCCTATGATTATATCCGTACTAATTATATTACTTGGAGAAGCGTTGATTTTTGGTTCTTTCTGGATTTTGTTATGGAATATAGGTTTTTTTATAGGAAATATAGTGTATTTACCACTTTTTGAGGATAAAGGAATGGAAAAACGATTTGGAGAGGATTTTTTAAAATATAAAAAAAAAGTTAGAGCTTGGATCCCCCAATTAAGACCGTATGAACAAGATCAGCAAAAACGTTGAAATAAAGCGAGAAAATGATATTTATTCAATATGTATTCATACCCCCTGCCAATTAAACAAATATATTCTGAGGAGTTAAAGATTTAAACCTAATACAATTCTTCCTTTTATAAACTTAAATCAATCAATAAAAAATTAATAAATGATAAATAAAACTTTTTAATAATTGTTTTATTGGTTATTTGTATCATTCAAAATTAAAGAAAGGTTTAAATAGAAAAATTTACTTTATGATTAAGTTATAGTAAGAATTTACTAAAAATTTCGCACGTTAGGAAGTAATGTATAGAATTTATAATCAAATAATAACAGAGAATAGGTGAGAACATGAAATTCTGCCCCGAATGTGATAATATCTTGATTCCAAAGGGTAAAAAACTGTACTGCAAAGCTTGCGACCAGTTTTTTGAACTAGGAGAGGATGAAAAAGAGTACAAGATTATCAAAACTATTAGGCACGACGATAAGGAAACATCACCGATCGTCGTCAAAGAAAGTAAAGCAGATAGGATCTCAATTGAAGATCGAAAAGCTTATGAAGAATTCTTCACAGGCAGCGAAGAATCGGGATATTAAAACATCATTCTTAGAATATTAGGATAGTTCACTTACTATCGCCCGATTTGTTTTTAACTTATGCTTAATAAATTAGTCTAAATTCAAAGTTTAAAGATTTAAATTCTTTTATGAATAAAATAATAATTAAAATAATAATTAAAATAATTAGCATTAATGCTAATTTTTAAAATAAAAGATTTAGAGTAATTATGATGTCAGAAAAAAAGAAAAAGCTGAGAGGGTTTGCGAAGGTAATTTCTCAGCAATTGGAACCGCTAAATGGTAATGAGGAGTTTAAAAATAAGTTCAAAGACACAGATCTTAAAATTCTTCTTAATGCCGTGGATGGAAGGTACGCAGCACTCATTAAAATTAAAGAAGGGACTGTTGATGTTGATGGGATTAAAAATGATGAAAAGGAAAATTTAACAAAAGAAGCATTAGGATGGGATGGAAGATTGGCTACTACAACAAATCTCTTTTTCAAAATCGCAACGGGAGAATTATCCACACTCTCGATGATTGGAAAAATTATTACCCGTAAAATAAAGATCAAGGGAATTTCAAAAGTTTTAGCCCTAACCGATATATTTGAGTTATTATAATAATCCAATGTATTTGTTATTTTTCTAAGAAATTCAGACTTGCTATAATTTTTTTACTTTTTTATTTAAATTACTGGAAAATTGATTTCAATCAATATTTTCTATCTTAAAAATTCGCGTTAGCGATCCTAATCTCTCTCTTAGTTGATTTATGTCCGTGCTCTTTAGGGATTTAATCACCACATTTTTATCTGATTCAGATATATCCACAAAACTATCAAGAAACTTGCGTAAATAGAATACTTTCTTAACAGGATTAGCTCTAATATTATCTATGGTACTTTGGATAAAATTTTGCAACTTTTTAGACTTACTATCCCCTCCTTCGATACAAATTTGGTCTTTTGAAGTCCCGAAATTTTTAATTACCGAATTATTAAGAATAACATCCATATAAATTTCTTCCAAAATAGCATCTCGAGAAGGAACGGGTAGATTGGAAAGAGAATGTTCCAGATCCGTGTATTTTCGTTCAATTTCTTCTATTATAGACATTACCTCCTTTAAATTTTCATCATTTTCCATATATTTATTAGTCCCTTCTAAATTTTTAAATTTATCTAAAAATTAAGAATATAGATGAGTGAAGATAATAAACTATACAAGGTTCAAAAAAAAATTGGGTATTATTTTTCGAACCAAGATTTGTTACGTCAAGCGTTAACAACCCCTCAATATGGAAATGAGCATGGATTGAAAAATTATGAGATATTAGAAACAATTGGCGATAGTGTAATAAGATTAATATTTATACTAAAGAAGTATAAAGAGGGGATTCGATCACCCGGAAAAATTACCCAATTGAAACAAGAATTGGAAAACGATAATATGCTAAAAAAAATCGCTCGTCAATATTTCGAGCTACATGATTGTGTATTTAAATCAGAAAATCAGGACCTAACAAGAACAAAAATTTTAGCAGATACCTTTGAAGCACTATGCGGCGCTGTATTTTTAGATGCTCAAGAGGATTTTCATATCGTCCAAGAGAAAATTATTGATCAATTTTATGTTGATTGGAATGATCTTGTAAAAGACTCTTCGATTTTTAATAAAAGTAGGCTATTAGAATTTCTCCAAACTAAGCTAAGATTTACCCCAATCATTAAGACAGATTTTCATTCGCTTGGCCCGGATAATGAACGCATTTGGATTGCTAAAAATCCACGAATTTATAGTCAAAAGAATGAGCTATTAAAAGACTTGACATCCTACATAAATCATCTAGAATCAAAGAGAACGAAGAGCAAAAAATATGCGGAGCAAAATCTTTATCATAGAATTTATAAAAAAATAAAAAACAAAATTTAATTCGAACTACATATTTCCTAAATAGAGCATGTCCGATAAAGAGTTCATTACCAAGCATTATAACTGTAAATATTGTAATAAGACCCACGAGATCCAAATTTCAAAGGAAATGCTAGAAAATCGTAGGAAATACCCCTTTCCTTATGTCTTCTTACACGATAATATTCAAGGTGGGCAAGTAAGTGAATTGCTGACTATCCTATATATTGACCAAGATGGGAGAATTAGGGGTCAAGAAATTCAAGAATTAGACAATGATAATCTATTTTCTAGAGAACAGGTTATTGCTATTGTGAAACCATTAAGTGAAGAAATTGAACGTTTAAGACAAGATAATCAGATCTTAAAACAAAAACTCGAAAATATGGAGAAATGACCTTTTGTTTTGTTTTTAAAATTACTAACTAATATTATTTGTTTAGGATTTGAGTGTTCATTATTCAAAATTATCCCCTATTATTCATTTGAAATTAATCTATTTTATTCAATGGCGTATTTTAATTGACATTCTAATCACAAATTCAAAAAATAACCATTATCAATATATATAGACATATTTTCTAATACATTCTATTCCGCTAGAAGGCAAATACTTATTATAAGCAATAATTTCTTATAGAAATAAGAATTTTTATAGAAATAATAAGTGAAAATTAATTCAAGCTAATTCCTAAATCTATTTGAATAATATAATTATTAAAAAATAGAAAAAACTTAAAATGACTACGGAAAATCAGCCAGAAAAAACTCCACTAATGGAACAATATGAAGAAGATACTGGCAATTTAGCGGTTTGGAAAGGAGAAATCACTGAAGGTTTTCAAAAGTGGAAAAAAAAGAGAAAAAAAGAAGAAATAAAGGCTCGTAAAAAGGAAGAATTACAATACTTAGAAAAGGAAAAAAGTAAACTACGAGAAGGATTTGATGAGGGAAAAAAAGCAGGGAAAGATTATGATCATCTCATAGTTGTTGAAAATCTTCATAAAACGTATTTACTCGGAACGACCGCGGTTGCTGCTTTACGAGGAGTAGATTTGACTATTGATAAAGGAGAATTTGTTTCAATTATGGGACCCTCGGGGAGTGGGAAAACCACACTTTTAAATCTGATCGGTGGTCTTGATACACCCACGAGAGGAAAGATTTTCCTTGAAGGTAGAAACATTTCTATGCTATCGGATAACGCTTTAGCCGATATTCGAAGGGATAGAATAGGTTTTGTCTTTCAATTTTATAATCTTTTACCACAGATGACCGCCCTTGAAAATGTAATGGTTCCCCTTCATTTTAGTGGTAAATTAAGTAAAAGAGGGAAGAAAAAGCGTGCTATGGATCTGCTTCAATTGGTAGGGCTCGAAGAGAGAGCACATCATACCCCCAGTGAATTAAGCGGTGGGGAACAGCAAAGAGTGGCGATTGCTCGTGCCTTTGCGAATGATCCCGCAATCTGTGTGTTGGATGAGCCGACAGGGGATTTAGATTCAAAAACGGGGATTCATATTCTCAACCTATTAAGAGATCTTAACGCGCGGGGTGCTACATTTGTCGCGGTAAGTCATGACGCAGCTGTTTCAGAGTTTGCAAGTCGAACTTTACATATGCGTGATGGCAAACTCACTCATGAGGGGAAGGTTGGGGGATTAAAAGAAACAGATGTAATGGCTTTAAAAAGGAAAAAGGAGGCGGAAATAAATAAGGAAAAGTGTAAAAGCAAAATTTTTCAATTCCTATTTAAAAATCAAGACAGAGAATCCATTAAAATAACGGAGATTCAGCAAAATATTCCTGAAGCACTCCTTAAGAATCTTCCAGAACATTTTAATGACATATTAGAAGAACTTGTGCAAGAAAATAACATAAATGCAAAATTGGTAAAAGACGAATTGATTTTAGAGTAAATAGTTATTTGGTCGTCAAGGTAAAAAATCATTTAAGAACATTATGGTAAATATTAAGACAATTTTTAAATACGCATTTAAGGATCTAAAAACCCAAAAGATTCGCACTATTCTTGGGACTATTGGAATCTTAATCTCTGTCGGGTTGCTTGCGTTAGTATTATTTTTAGCAGATTCTATTTCTCTTGGATTTGTTGATTATCTGAGCATAGATGCTGGAAATCAGGACCTTGTTATTACTGTTCGCCATTATAATGGAGAGCCATCAAATAGGTCCTCATTTTTTGCATATAATCCTATTATAAATGAGATTAGGACAACTACATCAGAAGTACAGTATTTTATCCCTCGGATGGAAGTACAAGGAGATGTGAACGTTTCAGAGGGTTTTGGTACTCAAGATTTGACTAATTTCCAAGAAAGAGCACTGGTCTCGGGAATAAATTTCTCCCTTGAAAATCAAATTGGTTTTGGTACTTTTTTAAACCCCGATGAGAATGAAGGGTTGGGTTTAGATGCACTTAAAGCTTACAATTGCGCAATATACTATGGATTTAGTGATGAAATAAAATACAAGGAAAATGAAACCATTCAGATCAATTTTATCATACGCCATGGTGATAAGGTGTATAGACCGGTTAAGAATTTTACCATTCAATATATATTTGATTATAACTTGAAATGGCCCGCAAATTATCGTAATAAGAATTTGATATGTGTCAATATAGAAACATTATATGAAATCTTTAGCGATGAAACGGGTGAGAGTATCGAGGGGATGTGTTATAAGTTGATTTCAATATTCAGGAATTCAGGAAATTTATATGACATACGAGATGTATCTGGTTCAGAAGAACGGGTAGTAGATATCGCAAGCTCTATTCAATTAGCAATAGGTCTAGAAGAGTATAATATAGAGTTGCCAAAATTAGAAATTCTTAGTTTTTCTGAGATTTTAAGCATGATATTTACAATAGCTATTGTATTTGTCTCAATAATCGCTATGTTAATCTCAGGTATCCTTATTAATGGAATCTTGAAAACCTCAGTAGAGGAGAGAATACGTGAATTTGGGATATTTCGTACATTGGGAGCACATAAATATTATAACCTAGCAATTGTTATTCTACAAGGGTTCTTGTTATGCAATTTTGGGACGATTTCAGGGATAGTCTTGGCTCTTGTTGGAACTCGGTTTCTAATAATACCTTTCGCAAATAATATTCTTCTTTCGAATCTAGCGATTTTAGGTGGGGCAACTTTGAGCTTTAATTTTACCTTTTTCTCGATCCTATTAGCATATTTAATTGGAATTAGTGTTGGTCTTGTGGTTAGCATCTCTCCTGCTGTCAAGGTAATGAGATTACAAATCATTGAATCTATCCATCCCTACCGTCATGAAGATACATTATATAGACTCCAGAAGAAATCCTCCGTCAATATGAAACTCATTATAACGGGTATTATCCTTGCATTAAATGGCGGTTTTATTTATTTAATAATTCCCAGAATTTTGATTTCTGCTGATTTAAGTTTAATGGCGGGAACAATGATTATAATACTAATGATATTTCTCATTGGTGTCACTTTAGCAGGAATAGGGTTAATGCCTCTCGTCTTAAAATTCATAATTGGTATTTTTAGACCAATTGCACGACAATTAAAACAGGTAGTAAGAATTTTTGTATATCGTTATCAGAGAAGAAACACGAGCACTATTATTATTTTCGCTCTCTCTTTTTCATTTGTTATCTTTACTTCCATTTTATTAGAAGACCTTTCTTCCACAGTACAAACTGGAGTTTATCTTAATTATGGTTCAGATTTATTAATAGAGTCTAATGGATGGGAAGAAGATGAAGGGTTTAGTGGCGGGATGTTTGGAGGTGGTGGTGGATTTGGAGGTTTCAGCACCTCAATTAACCTTCAAAATAGCGATAATCAAATAAATCCCGATAAAATTTTTACCACTGATTTTGAAGAAGAATTATTGAATTTCAATGGAATAGAGCGAATATCATCGGTTTTAATAAGACCTTATCAATTAAATCAATTATATTCCCAAGAAGAGAAGGAATTTATGGCAGAAATTGGAGATTATGCCGGGCTCTCGACTCAAGAGATCGCTTTAATTGGAATCGATGAGAGATATCATTATACGGTCAATAATCAATATTTAGAGCTCACGCGCGGGGATATGAATACAGCTTTCCAAACAATTCAAGATGAAAATAATATGTATTGTGTGATTTCCGAATCGATTGCAATTCAATCTAATTTTGAATTAGGAGATAAAGTAAGAATCGTGATTCATAGAGGAGAGGAAATCGAGAGATATATTTTTACTATTGCAGGAATGGCATCGAGTATACCAGGATTTTCTCAAGAATTTAGCAGTTCGGCGAGTACTACTGGAAATGGAGGTGTGTTAGTTTCTCATGAGAACTATCTCAATATTATGGAGATCCCTGAACCGACGTGGGTGGATAGGTTTTTTATTAAACTAAGAGAGGACTTTTTAGGATTGTCGGGTAATCTTGAAGAGAATATTGATTCAAGTTATAAAGAAATTTATAATTATGATATTAATAATTTGGCAGAAACCGTTGAACGCCAGGAAGCATCGTTTTCCATAATGGATACCTTTTTTATGCTCATCTTAGCGGCAACGGTAGTTATCTGTTTATTTGGACTACTTTCATCATCTTATTCCTCAATTATTGAGAGAAAGAAAGAAATAGGCATTATTAGAACCTTAGGATTAAAGGGAAAAGAAATCAATAGACTATTTATCTTGGAAGCTTTGATTATTATGTTGAGCAGCGGTACGGTGGGAGTACTTGTAGGGTGGGCAACAGGGTGGTTATTTGGGTCGAGTTTGAGTTTATTAAGCAATATTCCATATCAATTTTATTTCCCGTGGACAAGTGTTATCGCGATATATAGTATATCGGCACTATTTATTTATTTTGGAATGAAAATGTTATTACGGAAAGCAAGAAAAAAGAAAATTGTTGAAATATATAGGGAAACTATGTGAGAGGAGAGGAGAAAAATTATAAACAAAAAACGTTGTATGGTTTTATTGATTTTAGTATGGTCTCTTATCTCACCTTTATTAATTTATAATTTAGATATTTCTCAAAATTTTAAGAGTTATCATAATAATGAGATACATACATCTGATGTATCTGGTAATGATTTATACGCTGAGAGAATAAGTACCTATATAGGGGGAAATAAATCGCTACATAAACACTCATTACTTACTAATGATACAAATATTCTTAGAAAATTTGATACAAGTGACCCTGCATTCTATAAATGCAATATTTTTATCAGTGCGTCTAATGGAATTCAACCAGCAATATTTCCACTTCCATTGACAACAAGAACGATTGAAAATAATTTTGCCACCACCTTCAATTCATTTTCTGGATTTTTGTACTATGGAAAGGACTTAACTTCTCCGCAAGCCGAACAGAAAGCTCAGAGAGCTCTGGAAATCATTAAAAGAAAATTTCATATAGATATTATAAGGGTTAATTCATCGGATGGTAATTTTTTTCCATTTATCGGGTATTATCCCGAATGGAATGTATTATTAGAAGAAATAACAACCAACATCCCAACAGATGGGTATTGGAAAGCATTTGATGCAGATAGATTAAAGAGACCAGAATATCATTCTAAAAGCCATCTCTCTGTTTCCTATGCGTTAATAAATAACCCAGATTTTTTCCAAGAAACGATTGAAATGGGTAATGATCAAATAGATTTTAATACGGGAGTCGCTATTTCACCATTTTTGGAAGTTGGAGGAACTCAAGACACAATAGATGAACTTACCACAATATTGGAAGAAAATGAAGATCTTTTCGAAAATGTAAGTTCACTCTTAGGAATTAATGAAACTATATCCAATGAGGATTTAGAAGGGATAACTGATAGTCTAAGCGGATTTTCGTTGGAAAAAGATTCTCATTATGCGATTATAGAAGTTCAATATGAAGGGTTAAAAAATGGATTTAGTAAAATCAGTCAAAATGAATATATGTTTGATTTATTCGATTCATTAGGTTACGATGGGAAATATCTGGAACCGAGTGAAAAGATATACAATAATTTAATAGGCGCCTCACTTTCTGTGTTGGAAACCAACATCTTATGCTCTGAAATCACTAGTGTGACCCCAAATTACTCGAAATTCAATAGCCAACTTTTAGATCAGCTTGGATTGATTTTTTATCTCGCAAATATTGATTTTGATGTAGAAACCTTAGAAAATTATTCATTTGAGTTATTATTCAGAGATAATGCAGGTTTGAAAAGAAATTACGTAAATCCAGTGAATTTAGAGGATGAATTTGATATAATTAACTTTCTTCCCATGCTAGGATTTACGGGAATCGATTCATATCCAGGGGGAATTTTAGAACCGCTACCAGATTACCAATTAGAATACAAAATCACAGATTCAGAACCTAATATTAATATTAAAACCAAATTAATAGGAGAAAATGCTACCTTTGGAGCATACCGAGAGTTTGATTTTAATATTACTGCGGAGAATGTAGGTAATAAAACAGCGTGGGGCGTACCAACTCCGATACCTATTACATTAGATGATATATTCCCTATTATGATTTATTTAGAAGGAGGTAATCCGTTATATGCGGAAGAATTTAAAGACAATATATGGACGGTTGTGGATAATCAATATTATGAATATGATTCTTTAGATGAATTTTTTAATTTCGACAAGGATCCAAAAATATTTTCTTTTGATACTTTTGGAGATGGGGCAGCAGATTATTACTCTCCCAATCCTTTGAATTTGACAAATTTATATCCATATAATGAAAAAATGGACGAAGTTGTCGAAGTAATCTTTTCTGAATATCCTACTTTAATCATTAATTTAGGAATGAGTATTGCCGAAATTAAGGATGCATTTACAAATCAATATAGTGTCTGGAATCAAGAGAATTGGAAATTACAGCCGGGAGAGATAATATCCTATCTTTCTGAGAATTATTCCATTGCTAATTTAGATTCATTTACCGAATTTCATCATATAAATTTTACTATTAGTGCAGAAGATAATCTTCCAAATAGAGTTATTGGTGAAGAATACGGATCTACTACACCAGAAATGGCATTAAAAAATGATAATGAAAGTTGGGTTATTCTTTCTGAACAAGAAAATTTAGAGCAACAAATTGAAGTACAATTCCTTGCCTCAAATAAAACCTCTATGGATTTAAGAAACCATTCAATTGACAGAGTATCACTTGAAATAAATCTTACTGATTCTGCTGGAGGGACTCAATTTGAGATCTTTAATTTTGAATCAGAAGAATTTATGAATTTACAACCTTATTTGAGCACGATGGAAAACCAAACGAGATTCTTTTCCATTACTAAATATAATGAAAGTATCAATTGGGTTTTCAATGACCCCACCCAAGGGGATTATACAATATTGTTTCGAATTAGAAATCAAGATTCTGAGCAATTTAACATCTCAATTCAAAATATCAATATTATTTTGGAAGATCGCGATATTAATCCATACAATATAAAAAGTAACCTAAAGCATGGTTCAGAAAGCGAAAACATAAGATATTACTCGTATTCAAATTCAATTACGCTTTCTACTGAAAATATGGCTTCATTGGTTAGTTATGCTAGTTTGACGAAACATGTTGCAGTTGTGGGTGAAAAAACAAATTATAATTTATCAATAAAGAATATTGGTTCGGAAACCGCCCATAATATAAGTGTGGAAATACCACTCCCAGGCATTATTTCAAACCAGAACAATTATTCAATCAAAGATAATCATCTTCTGTTGGAAATTGAAAAATTAGATCCTTTAGACCAAAAAATTATAAATTTTCAATTTGAGATTCCAAATACCGGGCAATTAGATAGCACGAAAATTCAATATAACTCTACCAGCAGGATAAATTTTGAAAATAATAGTATAAAAAAATTAGAATCTAGTCCTGATTATGAAACATTTATCGCACCTGTAGATTACTTTTATAAATTTCCTTATCTACATGCTTTAGATATTAGTTTAAATTCTTCAATCTCTAATCCTCAAATTAACAATCCGTTTAATATTACTATCAATATTAAAAATGTGGGATTACCAAGCTCAAATCTTAGTCAAATTAACATATCTACCTCTGACCAGTATGGAGATCTAAAAAGGCAAGATTTTGGTATTATAGGTTTTGAAAATATTTTATATAATGAAATAAAATCATATAATATAACTCTTAACAAGACAGATTGGAAGGGGTATTTGTATCCCGCGATAAATTTTGTCCAAAATCAAAATAGCGATTTAATTAAAATAAGAAATTCAAGGGTTCTAACTCTTGGATATATTGATTTCTCTATTACTAAAACCGCGAACCTTAATGAAGTTGAAACAGGCGACACTATTTTAATAAGTATAGAAATTAAAAATGAGGGAACTATTTGTATTAAAAATATTAATATCAATGATATGTTAGGTTTCCCTCAAGAGGGATTTTCTCTTATTGATGGAAAATTAATATTTAAAATAAATGTATTACATCCAAATCAATCCCTAATTTTTAATTATACTATTCGAGCAAACGCTCAGTCTCTTTCGACTCTACAGAGTGCTTCATTAGAATATTATTATTTACATCAGAATACCTCGTATTCAAATCAACTACGAATTAAAGTTATGTTACCCACCACCACACAATATCTAATACTTTTGATGCCAATAAGTGCGGCATTAGTTTTAATCCTCGGTTATGGAATTTATCAGAAAAAGAATAGGCAGAAAATGCAGGAAATTCAGCGAAATGAGATGAGAATACTGCATTTAGCTTCCAGAGATTCTATTTTAAAAATTGAAACTTCCCTAAAAGAATTTCTTACTATAGATAAAAATCATAATCCATTAGATAAATCCAGTAAACATGAAAGATCCATGGAGGTGAAAGGATGAGAAAAGTTTTTAATAAATCTCTACTTGTGCTATTAATTATTCTAATCTCGAGTTTCTTAATGTTGATTCCTATTAATAATAAAATTAATGACATTAAAAATCCGAATATAAAGGAAATAATAAATCTTAGGGGAGATACGAATCAATATAATCCAAATGTAATTGTTTTTTTTGAAAATGAAACCTATGATGCCAGTAGTATCGAAGAAAAATTTGAATATTATGGAGGAAACATTTCTGGAAGATGGAATGGGGACTTTAACTCATTTAGTGGATTTTATGGCATTATGCCATTAGCAGAAAATGCGAGTAATTTTGAAAATGAAATCGATCTTAGTAGTGAATGTCATATAGAACCCAATGGCATTGTCCAAGCCCAGATGAATTATGCTTCAATACAATCAGGTGCTCTTAATCTTTCTGGGTATATTGGAGGATATAATGGATTAAACGATTCTTCTATAGCTTTATTAGATACAGGCATCGACGATACCCATGATTTTCTATCGGGAAAAGTGGAAGAAGATATTAATTTTATTGACCCAGGAGGAGAGAGTAATGATGAGAATGGTCATGGTACTTTCCTATCCTCCGTAATTTCTGGCACTGGTACATATCCGTTTAATTCTACAAATCCGATTGATCTTCATATTTCAAAAGAATTCTCACATTCAGAAATCCATGGAACTGGTTCGGAGAGTGGCAATTATTCAATAAAACTAGCAACATTTAATGTCTCGAGAGCTGATTCTACAATACTCCTTAATTCTTCCTGGAGTTTAATCGATGCGGGGATAGATGAGGTATGGTTTGAACTATGGTATGACGGAGAGTTGATAAATTACAGTTTTAATGAATTTGAAGATATTAATAGTGTATTTACTTATCAAGTTCCAGAAGAAAATTTAGGGTTATATGATTTTAAGGTAAAATATCATAAAATATTAAATCAAAATCCCTCGTTTTCAGTGGATTGTGTTGGTCAATTTTTTCCCGAATTCTATGTTTCTAATTATCTTTACTTCAGTGGAATAGCAAATGATACAAAATTGCTCAATTATAAAGTTTTAAATGAGACTGCCCAAGGCAAAATGTCTGATATAATCTCTGCTCTTTCGGCAGTTATTCAAAATAGAACAATACATAAAATTGTGAGCGTATGCCTTTCATTAGGAACTTATGAAACTAATGTCAATGCTTTGAGTCAAATTATTGATGAAGTAACTGATAATGGGATATTGGTAGTGATTGCAGCGGGTAATTATGGGATTGATGATTTTGAAACCCTTAATTCTTTAGCACAAAATAATAATGCTATTGTCGTGGGTTCGATAAATGATCGAGATCAAGTGAGCTCGTTTAGTTCAATGGGCAAAGAAATTGGGGATAACGTAATAAAACCCGATATTGTCGCTCCAGGAGGGAGTAAATTAGATCAATCCCGAACGATTTTAAGTGCCAATGCAAATACAAATCTATTAACGAGCAATTATGGAACCTCTATATCTGCTGCGATCGTGTCAGCATCGATTAATATCCTTATTGAAGCTAAATGGAGTGATTGGGCGACTTGGGATGGACCAAATATAGCTGAAAAGATTAAGATCTTAAAAAATGCTCTTTTTATGACTGCGACTGAGACAAATCAAAACAGAGAAGATGATCCCAATACAGAGATAATAGAGAGCCAAAACCGATTTTCTCCTTCATTGTATTTAGAAGCAATAAATTTAACGTCTCGAGCAGGTTTAAAAGACATACATGAAGGTTATGGAAGATTGAATATTGATACTGCCATAGATTCATTAACCAAATCGATTTCTCCCAGTTCAGAATATAATGGTTTTCTCTCCAGCTCTTCAGAAAACCCATTAGGCAGTCATGCATACGCTCGCCAAGTTGAATTAGTTGAGAATCGTCAATATCTTTTTAATTTAACAGATATTGAAGAGGGTGCGGTTTTTGATATTTACTTATATTCTAATCAATCAACACAATATGGAGAACCCGTCTTACTAGAATCTTCTCGGAGATCTTTTGGGGTATATGATTATGTTTACTACACTCCTAAAAAAAATGAAACTAATCCCTATATTGTTATAAAAGCGATAAATGGAGAGGGAAATTTTACCTTAAATATCTCTGAAGTTGAAAACTCACATGAACCCACTTTAGAGATTCCAGAAATCACCTACAATGGAAAATCAAAAAATACCACAGTATTAAGTCTCAGTGAGAGAGAAGGAGATCAACCGAAAAAGAATATTACATTAGATAGGTATAAATTTTATATTGAATACTTTGACAATGATACTGCAAATGTACCTCCTCAAGGAGTTTATGTTTGTATTCCCGCCTTATCTAAGAATTTTTCAATGTCCCAAAGCAATATAGCCGATCAGAATTATACGGATGGGGCAATATTTGAAAGTGAAGAAATAGAATTACCAAATAATCAGACTTATAATTATTATTTTCATGTAAGAGATGGAGAAAGGCAGCAATATTTTCCATCTGAAAGCACTTATTTAACAATTAATATATCAAATCCACAAGTGATTAAGGAATTTCAATATAGGCATCATTTTAATGATGGATTAGACAATTGGACGATAGTGGGGTCTGGATGGAATGTATTACAGCAGAGCAATCAAAATGATGATCGATCGAATCTTTATATGAATAATTGGAGTGCGGTTTATTTCGGAACGCATCACTATTATCCAACCAATTACTCCTATCAACCAACAGTTATGGGCGAATATAGCAATGGTTCATTTGTTAGTCCATATTTTGACCTAACAAATTTGGAAGATAACATTAATCCAGTTTTAGAGTTTGGATGTAGAATTAGTA
>WJIN01000081.1 GCA_014730295.1 Promethearchaeota archaeon
GACTAAAGATTTTTTAAACATTTTCAATTTTTTCTTTTATTTTCATACTCTATTTTTTATAATCTATGCCTTACTAAACGAATTCTATAATATATAATAAGGAAAAGTAAACTATAATAATAAAATATTTTTTCAGTGCTTCTTTTTATAAAAAAACTATAAATATGGTTTTTAGAGTTGAATTTGGGTGAATTTTGAGCTCACAGAAAAACAGAAATTAGTAAGAAGAAAAGTAAGATCATTTGCAGAAGAGATTTTGGCTCCTGTAGCACCTGTAGTTGATAAAGAATTAAGATTCAGCTGGGAAACAGCCGAAGAGTTGTCAAAAATAGATGCGTGGGGGATTCAGATGCCTCAAAAATATGGTGGAGCTTGTTTAGATTCTATAAGTTATGCAATAACAATTGAAGAAATATCGCGTGTGTGTCCCTCTACGGGATTAAATGTTTCCGTCCATAATTCCGTTGGGGCATATCCTCTTCATTGTTGGGGCACGGAGCATCAAAAACAAAAATACTTGTATGATTTAGCCAGTGGGAGAAAAATTGCTGCCTTTACTTGGACTGAACCCAATGCAGGTTCAGATGCTGGTGGGATAGAAAGTATTGCAAGAGAGAATGGGGATCATTATGTTCTTAATGGCTCAAAAATATTTGTTACCAATGGAGGAGTGGCATCTGTATTTCTTATTGGAGCTCGTTATGAAAATAAAAGTGGAGAGAAAGGTATCGCAGTTTTTATTGTAGAAAAAGATTTCGAAGGATTTGAGGTAGGAAATGTAGAGGATAAACTTGGTATGAGAGGCTCCAGTACCACTAGTCTTTACTTTCATAATGTTAAGATTCCGAAAGAAAATATCCTTGGAAATCTCTCAGATGGATTTAAAATAGCTATGAAGACCTTAGATGTGGGAAGGATTGGAATTGCAGCCCAATCTGTAGGGGTTGCTCAAGCGGCTTACGAGCTTTCGGTGAAATATTCAAGAGGTAGAATCCAATTTAACCGCCCAATAGCCCAGTTTCAAGGAGTCTCATTTAAGCTTGCGGAGATGGCTACTAAAATTGATGCCGCACGATTACTTGTTTATAGGGCAGCAAATCTCCGTGATAAAAATAACCCATTTTCAAAAGAATCTGCGATGTGTAAATATTACGCAAGTGAAATAGCGAAGGATATTACTCAAGAAGCAATTCAAATTCATGGGGGATATGGATTTATGAAAGATTTAGCGGTCGAGCGATTCTATAGAGATGCACCCGTATTATCTATTTATGAAGGTACCAATGAAATTATGAAAACTATAATTGCACGACAAATCTTACGGGGGAATCTCTAATGTTAAAGATTTTCGTACTAATAAAGCAAGTTCCAAAAACCCAGAATCTTCAGATCGATAAGACCTCTGGTACCTTAATTAGGGAGAATGTGGAAAATATTATCAATCCCGACGATTTAAATGCCCTTGAATTGGGATTGAATATTAAAAAGCGGTATAAAGGTACTGTAACAGCAATGACTATGGGCCCTCCCCAAGCAGAAATAGCCTTACGAGAAGCATTGGCAATGGGAGTGGATCATGCAATACTAATCTGTGATCCTCAATTTGCATATTCAGACACCCTTCAAACCACCTTAGTTCTTAGAGAAGCATTTAGGAAACTTAAAGATTATGATGTAATAATTACTGGACGACAAACCTCAGATTCTAGTACGGGACAAGTTCCATTTCAACTCTCAGAAGCATTAGATATTCCTTTGATTACCGATATTTTCTCGTTTGAGTTTCAAAATGGTCTTTTCAAATGTCAGAGGAATTTTGGACATGAAAGTCAAAATATTGAGTTAAAGTTACCCGTATTGCTCAGGATTGGAAAACACTTCAATGAGCCACGGCACATTCCCTTATTAGGCATTAAAAAAGCTTTTGATATGAAAATTGAGAGATTTGATTATGACTGCTTTAATTGTCCCTCAGAGATTGATGGATGTAATAAATCCCCAACCCAAGTAGTAAGTATAGAAAAATTCTATCCAAAAAGAAAGAATCAATTCATAAAAGGTACCATAACTGATAAAACAAATAAGATTATCGAATTGATGAAGGAACATGCAATCGAACGAATATGGACGGGGAAAGGTACTCATAGGTGATATTTTAATGGATATGAAAAATTATGAAGACGTTTGGGTTTTTGCAGAAATAAAAGATCATGAGCAAGTGCATCCTTGTGCATTAGAAATATTAGGGAAAGCAAGAGAATTAGCGGATGATTTAAACCAAAATCTTGTTGCTATTTTAGTGGCATTAGATGCAGAGCAATATTTACCAACTCTCAAAGAGCATGGAGTGGATAAAATTATATACTTAAGTCATATTGACTTAAAACACTACCATGAGCGTATTTTCACGAAATTGGTATATGATTTGGTGGAAAAATATAAGCCCTCAATTTTTTTATTTCCCTCAACTGAGGCGGGTAATGCTCTTTCAGCGAGAGTGGCATACCGCTGCAGAACAGGTTTAGTTAATAGTGTACTAAATTTGGAGCTTGATAAACAACGAGGCGACTTATTATTAACGGATAAACCGGCGTACGGAGGAGATATAAAGGTGAAGATTATATGTCCAAATACGAGACCTCAAATGTGTACGATAACACCCGGCACTTTTAAACAAAAAAAGATTTCGAAACCAAACATAGAAGTTATAAAGGAAGAATATTCCTTTAATAAAGACGAGATCAAAATAAAAATAATCGGAGCACCTACGAGAAAAGATAAACCATCCGCAACCTTATCTGATGCCAAATTTGTACTTGGAGGAGGCGCCGGAGTAGGCTCTGAAGGAAATTTTAATAAATTATTTAAACTCGCAAAATATACCAATGGACAAGTGGGAGGTACACGGCGCCCTATTTTTAGTGGTTGGATGCCAGAACACTTACAGATAGGAATCAGTGGAGAGACGATTAAACCGAATCTATATCTTGCCTTCGGGATCTCCGGAGCAATCCAACATGTTGCGGGAATCACAGATTCAGATACTATTGTTGCTATTAATACCGATCCCAGTGCTCCCATTTTTAAAACAGCAGATTATTGCATTATTGGAGATGCTAATGAAATTTTAGATGGTCTACTTAAATATTACAAAATCGAAGATTAATTCTTAACCATTAAATTATAACATTTTAATTTTCTTTTGATTGTTGCAGGGAGTAATATAATTAGAGGAAGAATGAGAAAACTATACCAAAAGGCATACCAATATAATAAAAGAAAAATGACCAGTAAGATACCTAAGATGAGAAATTTTAACGATAAATTAAAAGAAGTATCTGATTTAAACACGGGGAACCTTTGTTCTTCAAAATCAAATCCAAAGAGATCAAAATCCCCTTTTAATCGAGCTACGATTTCTTGGCTCCCCTCTGAACCTGCTAATCGCGGAATACACCATCTTTTCATTAAACGATCAAAATCTTCGGTCATTTTTTAAGTTCCATGACTGTTTTTTAAATAGAATATGGTTGGCAAAAATCTTACCAATTATAAAAAGATTGGCTTTAAAAAATATTAGGGAGTCTCTAGTAATAGTAAAAAATAATAAAGATGAAAAAAAAGGAAGGAAGATTATTATTTAAAATACTGAAAAGAGTGTAAATAATCCTTGATAGGGGGCTATTGCTGTAACCACTAAAGAAAAATAAATGGCATTAATAATTGCTCCAGTAATGATATTCCCAGTTTGTTTGTATGAAGTGTAAGATGTGCACGCCGAGAGAATAAGCATCGGGGTACTTACAGGTATCATCACCCCCCAGAAAAATAAGCTTCCCGTTAAGAGACTCATTAAGAGGAGATATACATTAATATATATAAAGAGTACTCCGAAATGAATGCCTACAGTTTTAATTCCGTGTAACATATTGTCTGAAAATTTTGGTTGGATAATTAAGAGAATGAGGATATCGTAGATTAAAAAGATGAAAAACGAAATTAGTATGTATATCGGAGTCCAAGGGAGTTTTTGTAAGGAAGGGATAATTCCAAGATAGTTGGAGCCAATAGAAAGATATAGAATCGCATATAAACACCCCGCTAAGAAAATTCCTAAAACTAATTGTTTTAAAAGTATTTTTTTTCCAATAGAGAATGGTTTTCCCAGAATATTTTTCATGGTTAAATTATGCCTTTTTCCCAACCTCCATATTAGAATAAGGGAGCCAAATGTCTGTCCAAATAATAAGGCTAACACAAATGCTTCAATTGGTTGTGGAAAGGGTAGAAATGCCCATAATATTAAGAAGATTCCAATAACCCCTAATAAAATTGTAAATACGGGTGTTAAAAATACTAGTTTTTTCGTCGAAATGTTTTTCAACTCAAGTTCAAGGGTAAGCGTTTCTTCTAATAACTCGTTCTTCTCCGATTCAGAATCCCGCTTTTTGACATCATCAGTGGATTTTTCCTTCCCAAACTCCTTTAATCGCACTTGAGGGTGGAATCCAAAAAGCTTTGAAAGAATAAAAATAAGAGCGAAAAAGAGACCAAATCCACTAATAATTTGAAGAATGAGTATTAAAAGACGAATATGGGCATAAAAGTCCTCATCCAGAGTTAGCGTATATGGAAACGTACTTATCAGCCAGTTTCTAGAAGCTCTAATAAAATCAGTGTCCCATGCAACAGATAAATGATTGCTGTTATCGTCAAGATAAATCATTGAAGCATTCCCTTCTTGAAAACTTCCATATAATTGATTTACATCAACTAATGGAGTTATTAGTCCCGTTCTTAATCCCATTGATCGTTTGAGTGTTTCAAGATTGAATGCTTCATCATATTTTGCATGAATCATCAAAACATTTAATGGATGGGTTGCATTTCCTTGTCTTAATCCATATTGAAGACCTGTCCCGACCCCTATGAATGCTTTGAAATCAGGATCATTGTGAACAATTACACTTCCAGGAAATCCTCCCATACTATATCCAATATAGGCTAAATTATGAATATTTACATCCAGCCTTGTTGCCAGATACGCCTTTGCTGCTAATACATCATAGACGAGACGAGTATTGCTTAAAACACCGGAGCTTTGTCCATGCCCCCTAAAATCAATACTCACGACTATAAATCCTGCAGCAGCTAATTCAATTGCATATCCTCTCATAAATTCTTTATTTGCCATGAATCCATGTCCAATTATAACAGCTGGGGTGCTTTGAGGTAATTTCAAAGTTTTTCTCGGCTCTATAACTTCTACAGAAATAGTTTCCCCATCAATTGTTTTTAGAGACTTCGTAGAATATTGTATGGTTTTTGGGACCAAAGATATCAAAAAAGTCCCAGTAATAAACAATATCAGGAAAAAGGAAAGTAGAAGCAGAGATTTTCGATAATTGTTAATATTTTTCATGCTAGGTCTATTGTTTTTAATTTTAGTAAGATAATTTTTAGAATGATAACTTAACTCAACTAAATAGTACAGCCTTCAATAAAAATTTTGTTTGATAATTTTTTGTTTATGAAAGATTTGATGTTCTAAATATTGGGTCTCTTAGTAGATTAACCACATTATATCTATTTTTTATATTTTGTTCAATAAACTCACTAAATATCTATTATACAGACTTATAGGAGGACTGGTGGTTGTAGGGTTGTCTTCATATCATCTTCTAGATTAGTAATACTTAAATGGAATGTCATATTTTTTGTATTAAACTCATAATGCGCCTTTTGGTGGTGGAGTGTTTCGAAATACATTCCATCACCCTTAAAAATCTATTTTCGAGAAAATAAGTAAATTAGTAATCATATAATTTCACTTAATATAAAAATTATTATTCAATGAATAGATATAAACTTCTACAATATGCTAATAAATAGAAAGGGAAAAAAATAGAAAATAACTTTTCAATAAAATAAATCCTATCGTTTTAACTTTTTATATTCTGCGATTGTTTTTTCTGCGATTCTAATAGCTTTATCTTTTTCTTGGATAGCTTCATTTAATTTGGCTTCTAATTCTCTGGTATATTTTTCTAATTGTCGTATTTTTTGTTCTGCTTCTTCACTTATTCCCCCAGCAGCTCCTTCACCCGATTCAATTCTTTCCTTAAGTGATTTATATTTCTCCTTCCATACTTTCAAGTCAGTTTGCATTTCCTTTACGCGTTCATCAACTGGCATATCAGGACTAGTAATCCCTTTTTCTTCTTCCAATTTCTCGAAACGTTCTTTCCAAGTATTTACTTCATCTTCAAGGTTTTTAACTTTTCGTTTTAAATCAGACACCATATCTAATAACTCGTCTCTGCTTTTATCGCCTAATACCTCCATAAATATTTCTTTTCCGGCTTCTAATTCAGCTTCTGATTTGTTCCCTAAAATTCTTTGTTTCCTTTTTTGTAGGTCCTCAACGGTTTGTTCAGAGAGATAATCTAAAGCATTAAATCCAATACCTCCATGTTGGGTTTCTCGTTTTCTTACTTTTACAAAAAGGGGAATACCACTCACTGCCTCACCGCTTATAATAGCTTCGCCCTTATCTAAGCCACTAATGTCAGTTCTATGCTCTTTGCTTAAGTCTTCAGCACTATGTATCGTAATATTTACATCATTCACATCAGATAAGCAATGAACAATCCATGTGCCCGCTTGAGCTCTAATAGTAGTATCTAACAATTGCGGTCTTTGGGTACCTATCACCATATTTGCTCCAAATTTTCGTCCTTCCTGAGAAAATAATTTCACCGTTTCACATGTTTCTGTTGACTTTTTCCCAGCAAATAAATGCGCTTCGTCTAAAAATAAGTAAAACGGTGGAATTTTCCTTGAAGTACTTGCTTTATATAATTTTTTTAAAAGCCTTCCTGCAAGACTTTCTTGCGCTTCTAAAGAAAGCCCACGCATGTTAATAATTGTACATAAATTTGGGGCAACAATATCTTTTTCACTTAAGGAAAAGAGATATTCTATATCAACATCAGCACCTTTATTTATACTTAAATCTGAAAATTCGATAATATTATCAATAAAAGGACTCTCATTTCCGCCATCATCTTCACTTTTTATCTTTAAACTGCCATATTCTCCGTGTCTGTCTAGAATTACGATAGGGACTCCTTTTTTCATAAATTCTTCACATAAAACTCCCATCGTATACGATTTTCCACTGCCAGAACGACCGGTGATAAAGACTCTTCCAAAATCTCTAACTAGTAAGTTTACTTTAAAATCATACCCAAGAAGCTTTCCAAGAGCTACTGATTCTTCTGGTGGATTTTGTATCCCTAAAATTTCACGTATTTGCTTATTTTTTGCTAAATATACTTTAGAGCCCACTTCAAAAGGCCTTTTTGGACGATCTCCAATTACCTTTAATTCAGCTTTCATCCCTTGAGCATCATTCCAAATGGCGCTTATCGTCATGATTTTAAAATCACGGTTCCCCTCATCATCTTTATCTCCGTAGACTACTAAATAACTTGTCCTCTCTACTTTATCGCTTTCTATAAGAACTTTTGCTTCTGAGATCTGTGTTTTCCCCGTTAATCTCCCAATAGGCTTTTCTCCAATATCAGAATCATCTGGTTCATCTTGATCAGACATTAGACATCAAATTATTATTATTATTATTATTATTATTATTTTATTTATACTAGTTTATATAATGATTTCAATTATAAAGAAATAGAAAATTCAAATATTAATAATTTGAGATTTTATGAAATTTTCATTTAGAGTCTTGATAGATTATATACTTTTTCACCATATGATGAGGATGATAGGATTGCTTCGCTTTTCTCAACCCCTCTATTCCTAAATCCTGCTCTCGATTCACAAATTCAGCATCTTGGCTACAGCACTCTTTTAAAAAGAAGTTATTAATTGTTTGATAAGAGCCTTGATAATAAACATGAGCTTTCTCAATATGAATAACATTTGTATTCTTATTAAGCATTTCACCTATCGTATAACCCGCCGTATTATCATCAACCAAAAGAATTCCGCCATTATAATCCAATTCAGTGTAATTGTTGAAAAGTCGCTCGATTGCGTTTTGCTCTTCTTGAAGATCTTTATTTTTTTGGCATTCATTAATTAAACACCATTTCTCCTGAAAGTTTTTACAGCTTTCCAGCCATTCCTCGGAAATAAGATAGAATTCATATTTATAGTGCTCTAAAAACTTTTCTAACTGCCTTCTTTTTGAGCGATATTTATTTCCAGCAAGATCTATAAGCTCAGATTTATCATATACATAATCCCAATTATCTCTATCCTCAATAATCTTAAGATTCAATTCTGAAAAATCTGGAGTGGATTGAAGCTTTGAAATTATTGGCTCATCTGCCCGATGGATTTCAAGACTTTTATATTTTTTAAATAATTCAATTATAACAATTTCAGGAGACTCTCCGACCGGTGGAAAAAAGAACAGAGGATTATTTACTCTCCTCTGTGAGGCTTTCCATTTTCCCAAAAAATCTTTCGAAAAAATAAGCAAATGATCCCTCCATTCCATAAATAATAAATTATAGTGTTCTTGCCAGGCAAATAAATTCGTAAATGTGAATTCTGAGATTTCAGGCGGATAATCTTTAAAATATTGAGTGAAAATTGGTTTCGAAGTAAGTTCGATCGGTAGAGCTTCATTCAAATTCATATGATAAGGAAAATTGAAATGAAATAAAAGCATTTTTGTTCCAAATTATAAAATCAAAATTTTTTAACTAATATCTATTACTTTACCAACCTCTCTTTGAGATTTAGAAAATTGAGAAGAAAAAATTCAAGGAAAAATATTTAAAAAAATGAAAATATCCTTAGTAGGAGGCATATTTAGAATTACCTTAATTTCTATAATTAGCTTAATAATTATGTTTTCGTGATTTGGAGGTCGGGTTTTTGAAAATAATTACTACATTTTAGATTGAAATAAATAAGCTCTAGTAAGAATATTTGGAATTCTAATGAAACTCTGAGAACTTTTTATCATTTAAAATGCGAGAAAACTCACCCCTTTATTTAGGGGTGAGATGAATCGCATATAATATATATTTTGTTACTAATTCAAGGGACTCCTTGCTTTTAACTATTTGAATTCCCATATATTATATACCTAAAAAGA
>WJIN01000082.1 GCA_014730295.1 Promethearchaeota archaeon
GATAAAGAACAGGAAAATCAAACTATCTCAATCAGAAAGAGATTAGTAAATCAAGAATTTAAATCTAAGAAAAGAACATCACAACAAATTAACAATATAAAAATAGATGAATTGCTCAAGATGTTGGAGGAAGAAACGAGAAGATATCCTAAATATAAACTTCCAAAACCTTTTAGAAAGTTTTCTACAAAAATCTATTTCAGGAAATAAATTCGGAGATTTAAAATGAGCATAAAAGCAATTTTGTTTGATCTCGGAGGAGTTTTTTTGGAATTAGATTTTTCAAATTTTTATGATAAAATAATCTCTCCAAGCCCACTTAATAAACCTCAAGCACCCCTAATGTTGCGGTTCTTTCGACAATCTGATATTTATCACGAAGGGAAGATGAGTGATGAGGAGTTTTATAATTTAGCATGCGACATCCTTCAAGCAAACAAGGAACAGCTAAGTCAAACAGAATTTTTTGATGCGTTTAATAGTATTATATCAAGCATAAATAAAGAAATGGTAGAAATGTTGAAAAAATTAAAAGAACACGGAAAATACAAGTTATTGGCTATTTCAAATATAAACTCCAGCCACTGGGAATATTTACAGGGTCAGGAATGTGATTTTATAGATTATTTCGACGAATTAATCCTCTCCCATGAGGTTCATATCACTAAACCCAATCACAAAATCTTTCAAATTGCAATTGAACAAGCGAATTGTGAACCCGAAGAAATCTTATATATTGATGATGGATTAAATAATGTTAAATCTGCCAGAGAACTTGGTATAAAAGGATTGAACTTTACGGATACAAAAGATTTGATATCCAAATTTGAAGAATTGGGAATTCATATATAATTTTCGAATCTATGACCTAAAATCATATATTTTGAAAGCTTTTTAAGCACGCGCGAGCTATTCTTCCGAACGCCTCATCTACTTTTTCTCCTGTTTTCGCAGATGTTTCCATATATTCACATTTTAAGCGTTCGGCCAAATCTTTTGCCTCAGATGGATCAACTTTCCTTTCTAAATCAATTTTATTTCCGAGTAATATCATAGGAATATTTTTTTTCACCGATTTCTTAATGGATGAGACCCAACCCGGAATTTTCAACAATGTTTGTGGCTCAGTTACATCATATACACCTAAAGCACCATTACTACCTTTAAAATAAATAGATCTTAGCTTTTGGAATGCGGTTTGGCCTGCTATATCCCAAATTAACAATCTTATGGACGTTTCTCCTATTGATAAATCCTTAATTAAAAAATTAGAGCCTATGGTTTTTTTTAAATCTGGTGTAAAAGAGTTTTTGATATACCGCAGAAGAAGGGATGTCTTTCCGACTGCTTCGGAGCCAAATAAAGTAATTTTAAATTTATACTGACTTTTTTTTGAAATTTTAATAACCCATCTAAATAATTGAAAATATCAATAATCTCAGAAGATATAATTTTAATATATAACTTTAAGGTATTTATATATTATTACAAAACGCAAAGGTTTTTTCTATAGTTTTAAATTTTGTTAAATTTAATTTAAGATCATCTTCTCCCTTGTTTTGAAGCATTATTCCTCTTTATTCAGACTTCTTTTGGCTTTCTGATAAGCTTTTTTCGAGCGTTTTGTAATTCCCTCATCCGTCTTCTCGGAGATCTTACCAATTTGTATCATAATCCATTCTGGAGAACCTACACCGTTATAGAATTTTATCCATATATACATCAAAAAACCTAATAATCCAGTAAAACCAAAATATGCATACGCGAAATACCATACCTCAAATGCTCTAAAATATAATCCTATAAATGCAAAAATAATCAAAAATAAAGATAACGATATTTTTCCGTAAAAAATTACCATTTTTATGAAAAGATTATCCTTCTTCTTAATGTCAATATAATAAAGGGATATCGCCATTATTAAGAGAGCAAAGCCAATATTATACCATAGATTTGAGGCGTATGCACGGATCAGAAATTCAGGCACTCCAGGTATCCGACTTAAAGGAAAGAAGGGCTGGGAATTAGCTGTTGAATATATGAATATTTGAGGATAAAGTGCAGAATCAATTGTGTATGGATTTTTGAGTTCCATTCCGAAAAAAATACCTACTAAAATCAAGAATAAACCAGAATAAAAGAACATTTTAAACAATTTCATAAGCGCATCATTTGTTCCCTTTATCATAGCTTCATATAGATATTCTCCAAATATAGTAGATATAAAACAAATGGATATGTAAGGAAAAAGAGGGAGTTGAGGAACAGGTGAGCTAATTATAAAATTCATTACGGAATAGAAAATATTATTTCCTTGATTATAATAAAAGAATTCCCTAATTTGAGGACCATATTGAAGGATAATGACACCAATTATGATTCTTGGAATTTTTCCTATTTTCAAAGCATAATAAGAGAAGATTTGAGAAAACCCAATAAAAAAGAGGATATTCCATCCCCAAAAACTTAAAGGAAATGGGGAAAGACTTCCAAATAGTAGGATATTGAATAGACCTGCAAGTAGAATGATTGAGCCACCTCTAGAAAAGATTCGATCTCGGATGGCTTTTGAAGATAGTTTGTTTTCTTTTCGTTTAATTGTAAATATAACAGAGAGGGCTGAAAGAAACACAAACATTGTTGGACCTAAAATGTCTAAAAATGCAAAAACAAACCCAAAAAGAAAAACCCAATCGGAGTTCAGCCATGGTTCAGCAATGTGCGCTAAAATAATAAAAATTATTGCAAATCCTTTCACAAAATCGATCGAATCTAACCTTTTGGGAGATTCAATATTTTTTATTTCATCAATAGATATTTCTTCTCGTAAATAATTGATTAAGTCAGGTGATCCAGTTGATTTTCTTCTCTCTTTAGCTTTCTGTTCTTGGCTACTCATTTTTCTTCAAACAATATCGGGAAGATAAGAATAATAAAAATTTATTATTGTTTTTTAGTATATTTTTAATTGAGGTTCTAATAAAACTTTCTAATTTGAAATTAATGAATTATAATATAAATATGGATAACAAAACCTTTCGATATCAGGAGCTATTAGGATTAATAGGGCTCGTAGGCTCAATTTTAACAATCATATCTGAGTTCCTCCCTTGGTTTTCTTCGACCACTCTTTTTGGATTCTATTTTATTACGATTGATATTGCGATTGAAAATGCGTTTTTATATTTATTTCCTCTAATGAGTGGATTGATATGTCTTTCGGGAAACATATTAATCATTATAGATGATTCTCATCGTACGAAGTTCGCTATTTTAGATCTTTTTGGTTTAAGTTTTATATTAATTTTTTTGCTACAAATAATTCCAATCCATTCATTCTCATTCTTGTTTAATTATTCAGGGATCTACGTTTTTCTGGCAGGATTAATCCTTATTATCTTAAATTTAATTGATGAATTAATAATATAAAAATTTTGATGTATCATTGACTAAAGGAAATAATAATAATAAAACTAAAAACAAAGACGATATCAGCAATATAGAATCTGAGTTCTATTATGCTTTAGGGCATGATCTACGAAGATTTATTATAAATATTATTGGTGAGTCTGGCTTTACTTCATTTACCAAATTGAAAAAAGAATTGCAAGTTTCTACGGGAACAATATACCATCATTTAGATACATTATCTAACTTAATTGAACAAAAAAAGAATAAGAAATATTATCTAACGGAATTAGGAGAAATCGCATATAATTCTCTGAAAAATAATAAAAAGGAATTAGAATTTCCAGAAGCTTCTAGTGAAAACAGAAAGATTCCATTTGTGAGCTATATACTGAATGCTTTGATTAAAATTATGGAATCAAATAATCAAAAAACCAAGTTATATATAGGTATTGTAAGTCTATTAACATTGATTACTGGAGTAATTTTCTCCGAACTAAATGGTTTTTATTCAATTCTTCTTTTCTTTCGTCCAATAGATTCTATAAATACACCTGCGTTATACGGAATAAGTTTTATTGTTAATTTTTTGATATTTCTTTTTGTGACGGAAATGCTGGTTAGATTTTTTTACAAGAAAAGATCAAATTTTCAAATTTTGCTTCTCAGTTTTCCTCTAGTGCTAGTATTTATGGACTTATATCTCATAATCCACTATATATTTTCTACATTAGGTTTAATTGATCTGCCAAGTATTTATTTCATAGATAAAATATTGCTGGTATGTTTTCAAGCGTTATCAATCATTTTATTATCATATATTTTAAGTGAAATTAAAGAACTTCGATTAGAGAATAGTCTCATTATTACTTTTTTAATACATCTAAGTGGATTTACAGTTTTAATTCTATTCATATCCTTTTAATTTGTTAAAACCATTTTCTTCTAGAAAAGATATAATAAACTCAATTCTCTCTTTTGATTTTTTAAGGGAGGTTTCTTTAGTGGCTATAAAGCATGAATATTCCTTATTTTCATCGAAATTTATTGGAGGAGTGATACATTCGGGGATTTTATCTTCACAAAAAGAGAAAATTTTTTGGTTTAAATCTTTCTTATCATATGAACCAGCATATTGGAATTCTATTCTTCTAAATATTGAATTCCCATTTATATGAAATCGCTCAATTTTTTCTGAGTGGTCTTTAATCATGAGAAATTTCATCGGATTATAAGATAGTATTCTTCTCAAACCTACATAAGGAGTTGTTAATCTTGGATTTATTTCAATGAATACTATTTGATCTTTATTTAGTACGAAATCAATTCCAAAGAAACTTGAAAATTCGGGAAATTTAACAGTTTGAATGATTCGTGCTATTTTTTTTTGTATGCCTTTATAATCCAAATAAGGAGTATAACCTCCGAAATATTCTGAATCCTTTTTATTATCCTCAAGTAATAACTCTTGAGTATTAATGGATAAAAGAATTGGATTTGCTCTTGTTTTAGACCAATTTAAATTTAATAAGGATAAACTTAGGGGAATACCCTCGATATATGTTTGAACAACATATTTTCTCAATCTCTCGAACTTTTCCTTAAATCTTATTAACAGACTTTTTAGCTCTTTTTGAGATTTAAGCAAGTGGATTGATTCAGCCCCTACTCCATCATCGGGTTTAATAATAAGCGGAAAACCTAAATCCATTACCTTCCTTTTTAGAAATTGGAGATCAGGATACTCCTCCTTAAGGGGAATCAAATAAGTGGGAGGTGTTTTTAATTTATTCTCTAAAAAATATTTATAAGTTTTGTATTTAGAAGAAGCTATGGTTATACCAGTTAAGTCTACACTGAGTAGTTTTCTATCGTTTTCCTTAACGATTTGGCTCAAGTTTAGCAAGATGTTTGAAAATTCTGGCGCGATAACAAAACAATAATTGCTCTTTTTTACTAAAGATTTGTATAATTCTATAAAATTATCTGATGGTCTAACAATCTCAATCAAATTTACATTTAAGAGCGAAGAGAGATGCTCTATTCGATAGTCTAGAAGAGTAATGAGGTGATAACCTAACTTTTTAAAGTCATCCACTATTGAGCGGAGCATGGCAAATCCTTCACAGAAGAGGGAAGATGGAATCGATGTTGTATTAAAGCCCCCTCCTGATATGAATTCAAAAACAAAGATCTTTTGTATCATAGAATCTCCTTTTTGCTCAAAGAGGTAATAATAACAAAAATTAATGAATGATGAATTAATTACTTAACTTAAATCTATTTAAAAAAGAAAAAGTTGTGAATTTAAAATTATGAAATACTTTTCTGAAGATGAAGAAAACCTTCAAAGAATCCGTTACTTACATTTTAAGATTAAACATTTGGAGGAAAATCTTGATAAAAAGGATGAGGATGTTGATTTAGATAGTCTAAACTATATATTAGAATATACACGTATTTTAAACATCAATTATGGAACAGATAGACATAAACCCATACTTGACACCTTAGACATTACTAAAACATTTTATGATCCAGAGCTTGATGGGGAAATTGAGATACATGATATTATGTTTGAGTGCGCACGGGTGTTATGGGTGCTTGCGAAAGCATACTCCTATCTCTCAGAAACCTATGAAGAGGAGGAAGAATGGCAAAATGCTATCGTCGCAATGGTTGAGAGCAGTAAAATGTTTAAAGCGGCGGCTTATTTTAGTGCAGCTTCGATATTTCAGGATAATAGGGGTCAAACATTATCCTCTGAGAACTTGGAATTGAATTCTGAAGAAACCCGGATAATTGCGCAAGGAATCGCAGCTACCAGAGAAGAACACAAAAATAGCATATATTTTGCTTCGAAATTGTATGCGGGCTTATCTGCTTTATCTAAACGGATGTTTTACTTGAAAAAGCATGAAGAAAAGAAGAAGCAGCAAATAAGAGCACAATTTCATTATGATATGGGTAAAGCATGCTATTTAAAAGCAAAAGCATCCATAGAATCATCAATAACTCCTATTAATAAAGAAAAGGTTCTAAAACTTCAACAAAAAGCAAATTTTTATTACAAAAAAGCGAGAGAAATTTGGGAAAATATGTTAGAAAAATTGAAAGACATCACTATTGAAGAAAAAGAGGCAATTGAGAATAACTTACTGATTGTAAATGAAAATATTAAAGAAAATGATGTTAAAGATTTAGAATATGAAGAGATCAAGAAGATTCAAGATCCTGAACCAGTGGTGATAATCCCAGAAAACTTAGCGCCATTTGTTCCTAAATCTGTGGTCTATCTTACAAAATTCGTCCCGAAGGATGTAAATGAGAAACGTTTTCGGAAATTTAAGAAGAAAAAATTAGAGAAAAAAATACCATATTCCAAAAAAGAAAAATTGCTGGACAAGAAAGCTGGAGTTCTACGAACCATTAACGAAATTAAAGTATTGAAAGAAAAGAATGAGATTGACCTTGAAAAATTTGCTAGTTTAATGGAAAAGTATTCCCATAAAATGGAAATGATTAACACTGCCATAGATAAATTAGGCAAAAGATAAACCTTGAGAAGATTTGTTGTAATTCTCAGGAAAAATAACCACGATATCTATTTTCTACGATTTTTTTCAATATTTGCTTTTCTTTTATCTTCATCTACCCATATTATGTTATAAACAAAATCTATTATAGTATATAGAAGCAAGATTTCGAAGAGCAATAGTGCAAAAATTAATACTTTCTCGATTAATGCGATAAATCTAAAAAGCAAGAAACCAAGAAAGAAAGTATGTGGAATATAAATCAGGATCGAAACAGATAGTATTTGAGCATACCTTATTATATATTCCATCTCTAACCTTATTACAAATTTAGATCTTTGAGCCTTCCATATATAAAAAAGACTAAAGACTATATTGCAGATCGATAAAACACCAATAAAATTGATTTCAAATTGATCTAATGATAGATATGGTCTGGCAAAATATGATCCCATTAAGATGCCGAGCGATAAAATTAAAATGACACAACTAAGTGAAAGTACACCGTCTCTAAATTCTTTAATATCCATTTCTATTTGTAATAATATAGCAGTTTTCAAATTAGGTTTCTAAAGGGTTTAACAATAACCTAATTTAGATTAAGATTTTAATGTTTTTCTACATTATCTTATCTAAAAATATTAAGCTCATTGTATAATTACTATGTCAGATTCACTCTCGCTTTTAATTTATTTAAAAAATATGCTTGCAGACTTAACGTACATCAACGGTGTGATCGCAACTGAATTAATTAAAATAA
>WJIN01000083.1 GCA_014730295.1 Promethearchaeota archaeon
GTTGGACGATAACAGCAATTGATGATATAGTGTCTAAAAAATTAATTGGAGAAATTAAAAAATTTCCTGAAATAAATCAATATAAAATATTTGAAGCTACCTATCTAGATAATCATTTTAAAATACTATTATTTCCAGGAAAGTTTGCCTTTGAGATGAATGAAGTATGGGCTCCTAATTCATTATGGAATGTATCCCCCGATAAAAAGCAGCTGAAAGTCAAACCTCAGATCATGACAGATTATGAATTCTACCACGGGAGAAAAAAATATGCAAGCAACATCACAGGAGCATATTATGCCGCACGTAAATCTGTGTGTGAATATTTATATAGAATACGGAGACAAGCAAGAATATTAATATTTAGAGAAGTTTCCTCGGGTTATATTGTACCCTTAGGTGTTTGGGTAATCCGAGAGACCGTTAAGAATGCGATGGATTTTAGTTCTCCAAAAATATTGGATAATTTCACAGACGCAATCAAAGAAATGGGAAAAGGATTTATTGTAGAGTTAAAAGATTGGAAGCATAGCAGTAAACTAATTAATTTTATAAGGAATCAGAGAACCTTAGATCAGTATATTTGAGTCATTTCTCTTAATTTTATTATAACAATCATATCTGATATCGTTATATCAATTGATTTTAAACTGCTCTAATAATGAAATATTTCTGAATTTATGAGAAATTTTCTAATCATCATGAATAATCTTTTTAAGGTCAAAAAATGTAATTATATTTGTTTACCAAAATATCATCTATAAAACTAATTAACTATCATAAAGCAGTAAAAAAATTAATAATGTAAATGAGGAAATAAAAAAATGGAAAAAAATTCGTTAGAAATACAAGATACTAATATAGAATTAAAAGGTCTTCCCTCTTCGGAAGATGCTCCTTTAGTATTCATGCCAAGATTCAAGCAACCTTTATCAGGTATAATTGCATTGGTTGTAGTATTAATTATAAGTATAATTACATGGTATTTACTTTTTGATCCTCGCCTTCATGATCCCCATTTAGTGCATTATGCATCCTTGATCGGAGGTTTTGGCTTAGTTGGTGTAGTTTATGCTATTTGGTTTGAAAATTGGCCATATTATGAGCGATTTAAAAAACCTTGGATGATCGGTTTAGTCGGAACCCTTATCAATATTGCGATTGCTTTAATATTTACATTTATACTTCTACCTTTATTCAACATGTTTTATGGACCTTCCGTAGAAAATCCAGATCCTTTTCTTTCTTGGTATATTGGGGCTTCAATATTTGGTTCATTAAGCGGTTCTACATTTTCTTTTGGTGTTCTTTTCGTAGCAGGTACTATGTACTGGCCATTTTTCAAATTTAAACAACCAAAAAGAGGTATTATTGTGTGGGTAATCGGAACTATTATCGGGATCATTGTATGGTTTATACTTTTCTTCCCCGCAGGTAATCCAACAGCACCTACTGAGGCAGATGTGGTATATAGACAATATGCATATTCTTTAGGTTGGACTCAATGGTTAATATTCTTTTCTCTCTTAACACAGTTAGTTTTTGAATATTGGCCTTGGAAATCATTGGCCATTAAGCAACCTTATATGGGTATATTATGTTTTTTCGTATGTACTATCATGGGGTTTATTGTATCTTTAGTCTTTCCATATCTAGTACAATACATAATAGATCCTATATTTTTACTAGCTGGTGGAGATCCAAAAATAGATATAGATTTCGGTCTCACGCAGTTCAAAGGATGGTATGTAATGTCTATATCCTATGCAATCTTCCTAATACTCGCTATAGTAATGGTGTCCTTATTCTTTGATAACTGGCCAAAGCGATTTAGTCAAGGAAAAAATTTGATATTTAGGTTTTTGTTGGTTATCGGTCTTGGTACTGTATTATTTTTTGCATATTACTTTCTAGCTCCGTATTTATTTGGAGACCCAATCGGAGGTGAACCAAATGAATATTGGAATATTAATCCAACTCCATTTCTACTCTGGTTTTTATGGATTGAACTTCTATATTCATACGTATGGAAAAATTGGCCAATATATAAAGTCTATCGATGAGTGATAAGAAGATGTATAAGGCAGGTAATTTTAAGTTTGATATGGAATTTGAATGGATCGGAAACTGGTCTGGGAGAAGAGCTTTATTAACCCCAGAGAGAGAAGCAGTCTACGATAACGTTGAAGATAAACGATATACTTTTAAAGATATTGAAACAAGAGCAAACCAATTAGCTCGTGTCTTATTAAATTTAGATATTAGAAAAGGAGATAGAGTTGCAACTTTCTCATCAAATAGAATGGAATTGATAGATTTGTTTTTTGCCACGAGTAAAATCGGAGCAATTTTAGTTCCTTTCAATATTCGATTAGCATCGCAAGAAATTGAGCAACTCATGCATAAAATGAGTCCGAAAATATTATTTTATGAGAATTCACTCTATAGTCAAATTGAACACTTGGAAAATGAGTCAAAATTTAATAATAGGGTGGTACTAGATTCAAGAGACTTTAAAAATGATACAAATATCAAATCATTAACCAAAAAAGTTTCTTCTACTCAAGTTGAGAGACCTAAATTGAATTTTGAATATCCTCATTTGATTTTATTCACCGGAGGTACGACAGGCTTACCAAAAGGAGCAATACTGCCTCATAGATTAGTATTTTGGAATTCTATCAATACTATCCTTACATGGGGTCTTAGACCAGATGATATTCAACCTTTATTATTCCCTTTATTTCATACAGGAGGTTGGAACGTCTTATTGATGCCATTTTTCCACTTGGGTGCAAAATCCATATTAATGGGAGACTTCGATCCATTAGAAACTATGAGCATAATAGAAGAGGAAAAATGTACTATAGTAATTGGAGTTCCAACAATGTTTCATGTAATGGCAAATCAAAATCAATTCAAGTCCGCAAAATTTAAATCCGTACGTGTTTTTATCTCCGGAGGAGCACCTTGTCCGGTTGCTATAATGGAAAATTATTGGAATAAAAATAAGCATTTTAAAATGGGGTATGGTTTAACCGAAGTTGGTCCAAACAATTTTTATCTTCCAGAAAAAGATATTAGGAATAAACCCACTTCTGTTGGTCTCCCTGTTTTACATTGTGATATGAAAATAATAAATGATAAAGGAGATAATGTATCCCAAGGAGAAGTAGGAGAATTATTGCTGAAAGGACCACATATCTTTTCGGGCTACTGGGATGAACCTCAAGAGACAAAAAATGCTATTGAAGAGAATGGTTATGTTCATACAGGTGACTTAGCTAAACAAGATGAAGATGGATATTACTATATTGTAGGGCGTAAGAAAGAAATGTATATTAGTGGTGGTGAAAATGTATTTCCAGTAGAAATCGAAGAATTATTATATAAACATCCTGCAATTGATGAAGCTGCAGTTATCGGAGTTCCTGACGAGAAATGGGGTGAAGTTGGAAAAGCATTTATAACATTAAAAAAAGGAGAAAACATAAATCCTGATCAAGTAAAAGAATATTTAATAGAACGTCTGGCTAAGTATAAAATTCCAAAATATTTTGAGATTAGGGATAGCTTACCAACAAGTGGAACTGGTAAAATTTTGAAAAAAGACTTAGAAAAGGAGGAAGGTTTGTGAATTCTCGTCCAATTGGATTGAAATCATGGGGAATTTACATTCCTGAGGAAAGACATACCAGTCAATTTATTTCAGAACAAACCGGAATTCCTATTGATGTACTTGAGGATAAATTTGGCTTAAAAAGTAAAACAGTACCGGGTCTTGATGATCATACTGTTGCGATGGGTGCTGAAGCAAGTTTTCAAGCACTGGAACGCGCAAATCTAAAGCCAGAAGAGTTAGACTTAATTATTTGGGCAGGAGAAGTATATTCTGAACGTCCAATGCAGATAAATGGTATCAAACTGCAAAAGTATCTTGGAAATCCGAAGAAATCCTGGGCTTTTGATGTAAACCAGCGATGTGGAACATTTTTAGTAGGTATATTGTTAGCGAAAGCTATGATTCAAATTTATCCAAGAATGAAGAATATCTTAGTCGCAAGCGGATATCGGAATTCTGATTTAATTGATTATAATAATGTTCGCTCTCGATTTATGTATAGCCTAGCAGCTAGTGGTGTTGCGGCGATATTGGAAGCAGATTCAAAAACAAACGAAATATTAGATATTTCCGCGATAACTGACGGAAGGTTTGCTGATGATGTATATATACCAGCTGGTGGTACTGTGGAGCCTATCTCTTGTGAAGCAATTGAAGATGGCAAAATTTATCTTGATGTTCCTGATCCTGAGGGATTGAAGGAAAGATTAGATAATTTCTCTATGAAATCCTTTGAGCGCGTAATTGATGATGCTTTAAGGCGTTCTGGGTATACTCGAGATGATATAGATTATCTTGCGTTACTTCATATGAAACGTAGCGCATTTGAATATGTTTGTAACGCAGTAGGAGTAGACCCATATAAACAGTCAACTTATTTTGAACATATTGGACACAATGGTCAAAATGATGGTATTTTATCAATAGAATTTGGAACCAAAATGGGAAAAATCAAAAATGGGAATCTTGTCGTAATTGCGGCTGCTGGAATTGGCTGGGCATGGAATGCCGGAGTTATAAAATGGGGTTCTGAAGAATAAATTAATTTTTTCTCTTTTTATCGACTATTTTTCCAGAAATTCTCAACTAGTTTATTAAATACATCAGCATGGTCCAAAATAATTAAATGACCGCCATTAGGAATTATTTCTATCTTTGAATCCGCCAACCAGTCCTGAAGCATCTCACTTGCCCACATTGGAGTAGTAATATCTTTTTGTCCAACAAGTAAGAGTATAGGTATATTTAAATCCTTCAAATATTCACATATATTAAATCCTGCAGAAGCTGCGGTAGCTCGAAGACATTGCTCCTTAGTTAAGTGATCTGTGACCTGTTTAGCGACAAATCGTGCAGTTTCCTCATTATATGGGTTTAATCCTCTTTTACTTATCCCCATCGCGAATCGATCTATGGGATATTTATCGACTCGCCCCAATACATCTGTTTCCGCTTCGAGACTTACAAAACAAAAACCGCTTGCACATACTATTTTTTTTACTTGATCAGGAAATTGTAGACCATACACTAAACTTATCATCGCACCTAAAGAATGACCAACTAGGAATAAATTTTCTGTCCATTTTAAAGATTTTAATAATAAGTACATATCCTTCACATAATCCTTAATAGTAAATCGCTCTTCAGGTTTCGTGCTCCTACCATGACCTCTTAAATCAAACCGTAGAACATGAAAATCCCTCTCAAAATAAGAAAGTTGCTTTTCCCAACAATCACTATTTAAAAATAATCCATGAATTAGCACCATTTTTGGTCCGGATGGATTTCCACTTATATTATATGCTAGCCTAAATCCATTTTCTAAATCTAAAAATTCCATAATAGTATTTTCACGTTTTTTTAATATTATTAATAATAGCCCTTATCAGCTTTATCATTAAATAATTTGCAGATTAGATTTATAAAACTTTCTTATAAATTTTAATACAAATAGATTGTTAATTGAAAAGTCGATTTTAAAATATAAATATTTTTATAATAAAAGATCCCAATTAATTATATACAATCCTTATAGAGAGGACTCATATATGAAAAAGTTAAACTACCAACTTATAATAGGTATGTTGTTTCTAGGAATAGATTCAATATTATGTTTTACTATGCTTTATTTAGGGCATTTAGGATTTTGGCAATTTATAGATGATCCGTTTGCAGTATATTTTTTCTCAGCTATTTCTGTGATATTTGGAATTGGTATGGGTTTCATTATATGGGCTTTGTTTTCAAGAAAGTTTCAAATATCAATCTAGCTTACTCTAACTATAAACTTGGACAAAAAGATTCTATGTTCAGAATATAATGTAAAAATCTTGTTTTTTCGGAATAATGAAATCTAAAGATAATGTTTTTATATCATAAAATTCAATATTTTTAATATTAAAATAAATCTAATCTACAAACACAAATAAGGGTCATATTCAATGATAAATAGAAAAAATAAAATTATATTTTTTATAACTCTTTCAAGTTTATTATTCTTAGCAGCGACAGTAAATGCTCAAGCAACTCAATTTTCTTGTCCTAGTACTCAAGCGGGAGATACAAAAATACTTGAAGTAAAAGTTGTTAATGAAGCAGGTTTAGAAGGAATTTTCGGTTCTAACTGGAAAACGGTGCTGAATACTTCTTTCGGAGGGTCTGCCGCAACTCTAGGGGCACAGTTTAAATCTGTAATAGTAGAGCAGGATACCAATGATTATTTAAACTATACTAATTATGGTTTGGGATTATTCCCTGTTTGTAATATCACAGTCGATGTTTGGGCATTTCAAACAGGTCCTTTCTTAGAAGCAAACAAATCTACTCTTCAAGTATATATTATTAAAGATCCAGCTAACCTAACTGCTTATGTACAAACTATTAGAGCTATATTTATGAGTCCTGGTAACGTAACAGTACCTTGGGCTGCTGATGTTTCATACAGTGCTTATTTAGGACAACTGGCTGTCCCTCCAATAGGATATCTTGATGGATTGGTTTTTGAGGATGGATGGACAACACCAGGAAGTTCAATTGTTCATGAGGTAACCGCTGGATATACTCCACCTTTTACAACATTTACTTATTTACAAAACTGTACCGAAACTTGGACTTATTTCTCAAATGGAGCATTAATAGGCTATACACTTCAAAATAATGAAAGCCAAACTGTTTATTCCTATAACATTGTATTACCTGGTGGAGAAATCCCAGGATATGAGTTATCAATCTTTATTGGAATTTCAGCAATTTCAATGCTAGGAATAGTATATTACATGAAAAAGAAGAAATTCTCTGTATAGTAAATTTCCTTTAAATTACTTTTTTTTTATTAAATATTAAGTTTTGAAGTTAAAAATTAATTTTATTTCCTTCCTATCATATTTTTATTCATTATGATTATTGATTTTCATATTCATCCCTTCTGTAAAGAAGCTACATGGGGAGATCTAGAAAAGATAGCAGATGCGATGTGGGGTAGTGACACAAAAAAACGTAAGAGAATGAGTGTTATGCTCAAAAACCTTTCAAATAGTTATTCTATAACCAATTACATCGAACTGATGGATCAATTTCAGATTGAAAAAGCTATCATCGTTTCTTTTAACATAAAAACAGCATACGGAATAAAATTAGTCTCTAATGAAGATATTTCAAACTTTGTTGAGATGTATCCCGAACGATTTATTGGATTCGCAGGTATAGATCCCCCAGATCCTCAATCTGAGGAGGATTTAGAATACTCAATAACAAGTCTGGATTTAAAAGGTGTGAAATTAGTACCACCCGTTCAAAAATTTGATATCACTGATAAAAAATTCAATTCATTATGGAAAAAAGTGAATGATCTGAACGTACCTCTTTGGATACATGGTGGCCA
>WJIN01000013.1 GCA_014730295.1 Promethearchaeota archaeon
TCCCATGCCTTCTGATTTTCCACCTCTTGCTGTTGTTGTTGCTCTTGTAATTGCAGTTTGGATTCGATCTCTTGGCGGATCTCGAGCGCGGCGTCCATATCTCCCGCACGTTTGGCTTTGTAATAGGAAACATACTGGCTATTGTCAATTTCCGTGTCGGTATCGGCATCACTCTTGCGTCCTGTGATAAGAGTTCCTATAGGCCCGTGAGCTTCTCTGAGTGAGGTCAGATAAGTGGACAACCAGAACGCCAACTCATCGTTTCCACCGAGTGTATCGACGATTCCCTCAGCTATTGCTTCAAGGAACCCGTCTCTAATTATCTCCTCGAGTATCTCCTTCACAGGGGCGAGAATTACCCCGATAAGTGATTTTACTATTCCCGCTGCCAAGGTTTTCAAGATCGCCTGTGCGGTAAACGTTGCAAATTGTTCTAAAATATCCGTTGCTAAACCGATTCCGAGTGAGACCAATGAGCCGACAAGCTGTACAAGCGCAGTCTCTTGGGTGGATTGGAGAGTCACCACTTCTGTATAGGTAATCTCCCCTATCATGTTCGCCGTGACCTCGCCGTAGGTGTATTGATTCAAAATGATGATAAGCTAACATGTCTTATGAAAATCATAAAATTAAAATTTTATATATCGTTATATTATTCAAAGCTTTTTATTAGAAAGCGTTTATTAAAGTTGCCAGAGTCGCTTAGCGGCTGAGCGCCAGCCTGCAGAAATGTGGGACACCTCTTACGTTTGCAATAAGTTGGTTACGGGAGTTCAAATCTCCCCTCTGGCTCCATCTTTTTTCTAATATATTATAAATTGAAGGAAAAGCTTTAAACTACTCCAAATATCATATAAATAAAGATTTAAATTTTCACCTATTTAAAGATTGTTCAATCCACTTGAAATCCCAGTTAAAAAAGATTTTTTAACTAAAGCATCATATACTATTTCTAACAGAAAACATAAACAGAGATATGATGAAATATGGATCCTGAAAAAATTGACTTTTACAATCTTGGATTTAATTTTATAGAGACTAAAGAGATGTACGTAGCAGATTATAAGAACGGTTCTTGGAGCAAAGGAAAGATGGAGCCTTTTGGTCCGTTTGAAATCTCTCCTGGTGCGGGCGTGTTAAATTACGGTCAGGGTATTTTTGAAGGGATGAAAGCGTTAGAAGCGAAAAATGGAGATATTGTACTATTTAGACCTGAAGAAAATGCGAAGAGATTTAATGAAAGTGCAAAGCGTATGTTAATGCCGACGTATAAGGAAGACGAGTTCCTAAAAGCAGTTAAAAACGTGGTAAAAGCAAATAGAGAGTATATCCCTCCTTATGATAGCGGTGGTGCGTTATATATTCGCCCCATCATGGTAGCTAATGGACCAGTGTTAGGAGTTGCGCCTGCTGAAGAATATAAGTTAATAATTTTCACTGTTCCCGTAGGACCTTATTTTCCCGAGGGATTCAACGCGATTGACTTAGAGATCTCAAGAAAGTATACAAGAGCAGCTCCAGGTGGCTCGGGATTTGCAAAAACATGCTGTAATTACGCCCCAACTATGAAACCCGCGAAGGAAACAAAATCAAAAGGATATGCGCAGATAATTTATTTGGACGCATCAGAGATGGAATATATTGACGAAGTAGGGACGGCAAACTTTTTTGCGGTAATTGACGGTAAATTAGCCACACCTCAATTAAAGGGAACAATTTTGCCGGGAATCACCAGAAAATCTGTATTAAAGATAGCAGAAGAGAAGCTTGGGATGAATACCGAAGAGCGAGACATTTCCTACCAAGAATTATTTAACGAGAATTGTTCCGAAGCGTTTTGCACCGGTACTGCCGCAGTAATTACTCCCATTGGGTCTGTCTCGCTTGATGAAGAGAAACGAGTTTTTAATGACGGGGAGCCCGGAGAGATAACTGTAAAACTCTATGATTTATTAACTGGCATCCAAAGAAAAGAAATTGAAGACGAGTTTGGATGGGTTGTTGATGTTTAACTAATTTATTTTTTTATGTTTTATTCGGTTTATTACCTTAAGGAGATGTGAGAAATTTTTTCTTCAATTTAGAGTATTCTCTGTTCAATTAAGGTGATTTAGAGTCAAGTTCATCCAGCTTGTCTTGTAACTTCCTTCCCATCAGTTTAAACAGTTGTAAGAACTGAATCACATCAGATATGGATGTATCTGGATCTTTAGTTTCTTCTTGATCTTGAATCCGCACAAATTTTTTATTTTTATCCATTATACTAATATAAATATGAATTCTCCAAAATAAGTTGGATTTGTATTTAATAAATGCCTGATTTAAAAATAGTTATTATCGGTGATACGCATCTCCATTCGATGGATAATTTTCCCGAAAAGATGATGAAAGAGATCATAAATTCCGATTGGTTGATTCATACTGGAGATTTTATTTCGGAAAGTGTCCTTGAAACGTTTATAGGCATAAAACAGGATAAATTTATCGGGGTATATGGAAACGCGGACCCATTAAGCATAAGAAAGAAATTAACTCAAAAGAAAAAGTTTTCGATTTACGAAATCAGGTTTGGTTTAGTACATCCAGCTGAGGGTGGACCTGATCAGAAAGCAGAAAAGCGCGCACGTAGGAGTTTTGATAAGAGCGAGATAGATATTCTAATTTTCGGTCACACTCATTCAGCTAAGATAGAAAGGAGAGGAAGGCTCTTGATATTGAATCCTGGAAAAGGATACCTCGAAAAATCATATTATGGCCCCTCCACATCATATATTTTGTTGTTTATATCTAAAGAGAGGGAGATAAATCCTAAAATAAATTATATCGAATAAGTATAGAGAAAAGAAAGAGGTAACACCACCCATAGCATAGGCCCGCGTCTCATACTTCTTCAATCTTGATTGAGGGCCATTTAATTCTTTCCTCCTTACATTCAGGACATTTAGAGGGAATTTTTAAAGTTAATCCTTTTTGATTAAATTGATAGCCGCATGCCTTACATGAAGCGGGACGGACTAAGATTTGGAGTCCTTCATGTTTGAAAGTTTTAGCAATATGTTTAATATCATTGATCAAGCGTTTTTTCCCCGGATATTCCAGTTCCCTCAAGATTGCTTTCAGATCATTAATTTCTCTCATATTTTCCAAAATTTCCATAAGTTTCTCCCGCCGTGTCTTCCATTTTTTATCTCGACCCAAACCTAATCCAAATCTCCTTCTAAATCTATAATACTTTGTTTAATCTTTTTGGGCAATTCTGATGTACTATTCAATTTATAATTATAACACACTACGTTAGCTTCTCCTATTGCCGCGAGATCGCCCAACTGCTCGCTTTTTAGCGCATATTTCATCAAAAATCGATCATTTTTCATTTCGGTTACCTTGGCCCCAACGAAAATAGTATCGGGAAATGTTATAGGTTTTAGATATTTACAGTTTGTGGATGCCAGAATCGGTCCAACGCCCGTTTTGTCCATATAATCTAAAAAGCCAATTTTTTGAAAATATGCTATTCTCGCACTCTCAAAGAACCGAAAGTACATTACATTATTTAGATGTTGAAATGCATCCATTTGTCCCCAGAGTATAGGGATTTCAATGATAACTGGGAATTCTTTATCCAAAGCATCCATGATATATCCTTTGTAGAATTATGTTAGAAGAAAATTCGTTGTGTAATTTATAATCATCGTTTATAGAATTTTGCTTTTATTATTCAGTTCTGATGATTTATTTTTTCAGCGAGATTATTAATATTTTGATATTAAATTAAAAAACGATGAGCGCCTAGTATTATAAATAAGGAATAAACTTCTATAGAGCAAAAAAACCAAATAAAGTTAGTATTACCATTGAGTATACAAAAAATTGTCAAATTTAAGAAAATCTGCGATATTTTAGAGATAGAAACGAAGGGTTCAGATGATTTTGAGAGAAGATTGATAATTCAGAAAATGTTTTATTTCCTTCAAAAACTTGGTCTTGATTTGGATATCAAATATAACTTCTATAAATATGGTCCCTATTCTCCAGATTTAACGGATATGTATTATTCAGTTTTAAATTTAAATCGGCAAAAATTAGAATATTTTCCCAATATTGATTTTTCCCAGAAGGAAAACGAAATTCTCATTAAGTTAAAGAAAATCTTTCAACTATGGGGAGGGAATATTAAGGAATTAGAATTTTACGCCAGTGTATTGTATATCTATGAAGATATGTATATAAAAGACCAAAATAAGCAAAAATTAATTCAAGTTGTGAGAAAGTTTAAACCGGATCTTTTTAGAGCTTTTGATATCGAGAAAGCGCTAAAAGATTTAAAAACGCAAGGGCTATTAGAATAGATTTACTTTTTTTAAAAGAAGATGGTACGTAAAATAAATGATCCATTATTTGGATTGATAGAATTAAACAATGTAGAGTCTTACATCTTAGACACCCCAATATTTCAGAGACTACGCAGAATAAAGCAATTGGCATTAGCTAATTATGTATATCCGACAGCTACGCACGATAGATTCACGCATTCATTAGGTGTGTTTCACTTAACAAAAGAGATTGCATTCGAATTAAATAAAAAGAGTGGGGGGCTTCTTGACGAATTTAGCGTGGAGAATTTGAAAATGGCCGCCCTATTACATGATATAGGACATTTTCCATTTTCACATGCTCTTGAATTCCATAGTAAACAAGATGATTTCCCTTTAGACAGTTTTCCTTCATTTTTAACCTTTCCGCATGAAGAATTTGGAAAGTATTTAATACAGAATTCCTATATTAAAGATATTCTCATAGATCATAGCTATGATCTTAATTTGATTTGTAATCTAATCGAAGGAAAAGATATTGAAAATTTGATTCTCAACAGAATTATAAATTGGGAATTAGATTCAGATAGATTGGATTACATATTACGAGATTCATTTTTCACGGGAGTAGGATTTGGAAACATAAATTATCACTACCTCCTCAGTAGTTTTAAGCCTTATCAAAATAAAAGAATTGTTTTAGATAGCAAAGCCATAAGAGATATTGAACAATTTATAATTTCTCGTTTTTCCTTGCACGATAGAGTATATACTCATAAGACCAGTTCATACTTTACGTATATGTTAATGGTTGCTGGGCATAATTTAATAAGTAAATCAGAATTTCCTTCATTCCAAAACCAAAAAGAATTAGATGAGATAATTTCTACGGAACAAGATTCTATGAAGTTTGTGGAATTTTCAGATTTTTATATACTTAGCAAATTCTTTCAGGAATATATCGGGCTCAGAAATTCAATGCTAGATGGAGAAGCAAAATATCTAAAGAAAATACTGGAAGCGGTGCTATTTCGAAAGAAGTTTTTCAAAATCAAAAAATATTCCATTTTTACCTCAAAATCAGAATCAGAAACGGATATTTTAAAATTTCGAATAAACTCGCGCCTAGAAAAACTAAAAAAAACCTTTCCTAATGAGCTTTTCATTCATACTCCAAAGAATGCTTTTACAAAATATATGGCAACCAAAATCCCTCCATCTGGTCTGTCTAAAGATGTTGAGATGAAATTTAAGGAAGAGGAAGAACAGACTATTTGGATACAAGAAAAAAATAATCCCCCTGAAATTTTTTACAGAAGTAATGAGACCTTTTTACAAAAAATTCATGGGTTCGGGATTACAAAAGTTATGATCTATCTTAATAAACAAAATTCTTTACTTATTGATGAATATGAATCAATTGAACCAGAAATAAAGAATATTATATATTCAGAATAGCTTACAAAAAACCTTATATTTTATGATAAGAAGTGTGATTTTTTATTTTTCTCAAGTTGTAACGGGAAATACTAAATTAATTGCGGAAAAAGTAGCAGAAGGCTTAAGTAAGGGAAATAATAGGTGTGATTTGATTAGATTAAGGAAGTATTCAAAAGATATCGATTTGATAGAAAAGGTTAATTTTGATAAATATGAGTTAATAGGAATTGGTGTACCAGTATATTATTTTCATCCTCCTTATCATATTTTGTTTGAACTTCAGCATTTTCCGAGATTAAAAAATAAACCAGGATTTTTATTTTGTACAAGTGGAGGAAATCCGGGGAGTACCCTCTATCAAATGAAAGAGGTTTTAAATAAAAAGGGAATGAAAATTATAGATGGAAACGACAAGTGGATTGGATGGGATATGCATCAAATGTATGCAAATCAATCAAATTCAAATGGCCATTACGGATGGTTAAAATCCTCTTTTGGACATCCCAATGAGAATGAAATGAAGGTAGCGGTAATATTTGGGCAATCGCTATTAAAAAGAGTTTTAGCTCGAAATTTTGAAGAGAAGACAGATTTCTGGAAGAAAGATAATGAAACCGCGAAGATGTGGTCATGGAAAGGTATTCAAGAATGGTTTCCCGAGTTTACACTAAACGAGGAAAAGTGTGACAAGTGCGGTCTATGCGCCCAGATTTGCCCTTGGGAAGCTATTATCTTAGATCCTTACCCTAAATGGATAAGAGATTGCGATAGATGTTATATTTGCGATTTGAAATGCCCAAGAAACGCAATTGAATGCGATTTCACTTCACAGATCGAATATCTTGAAAATCTTATGGAAAAATCAAAATGAATAGCTGAAATCAGACAAAGATTTAATTTAAAAAAATGAAAAAAATTTATTTTTCTGTTGTTTCATAATCCACGATGAAAAAGGGAAAAATAGATTTTAGTAAATCTATAGCACTTTCATAAACTTTAAGATTATCTTCCTTCTTCTTCAACTCATTGGCAAAGGTCTGTTCAAAAGTGATTACATATCGTTTTAATCCTTGATCCAAGAAATATGATACGTTATCCGTTATAATTACCGCTAGAATATTTTCACCAGGTTCTAAGAGAATATTAATTCCTCTACTATTAATGTTCCGAACGCTAGCTTCCTTTTTGAAGACCTCTTTAAAAACGCTATTAATTGCGGAGATCATACCAGATAATAGTATATCTTGAATCTCTACTTGTTTCCTTGTTTTCAAATGGACTGAATGGATGGGACTTCCATCCTTTCTCAGCACCATCAAAAGGTAATTATCATTAGGTAATCGGTAAATATAATCTATATTTGTTAGATAAGTAATAACAAATAAAATGACTCCGATAGAAGGAAAAATATTCGCTATTTCCGAAATCTCAGTTAAAATATCTGGTGCGGTAGCGGGACTTCCGAAGACTCCCAAAATAAAATAAATATCATTCAGCATTGATATTATAAATCCTAATCCCACTAATACTAAAGCTGCGCTTAAAATGATTGGTCTAATCTCTTTTGTGTAGAGATATGTTTTAATGAAAATGGGAACCCCCAAACCTAAATATACGAATAAAGCAGGAGTCCAATATCCAATATCAGCAAGTACCCAAGCGATATCTGTATTAAATCCATTTATCCCGTTATAAAATACTAACCAGAGACCTATTGTTTGCGTCAATAACAATATTATCATAATTGAGAGACGGATTGAGTTAATCTTTTTCGAAATTAATCTTTCAAAGAAAATATAAAAGAAAAAGAAATGAAAACCATAGAGATTGAGATGAAGCGAGCGAGAAAATAACTCTAAATAAGCCTCTCCCGAAAATACTACTTCTCCAAAAATTGCAGCTAACCCAGCGAAAAGCCCAAATATTAAACTAAATAAAAAGGACCATGCATATCTTTTTCGAATAAGTGCCTGGATAAGAAATAAAATGACTAGTATTCCAAAAGCTATGGTTATTAAAAGAACTGTCCATTCTGCAATTGAGAATGCCAAAGTGATACCCCAATTGTTGATTAAATATATATTTTAAATTATATCGATATTATATTAAATTTGATATAGGGGAACAGTTATATAACCTTTTGTGTTTTAGTCTTATAATATGAATACTTTAGAGGTTTTTCTATTAGGTTTTATATAAACATGAAAAATAGTTTGTGAAAATTGTCGTTTATTAACATTATTTTGGATTTTTATTTGCTATGATTGCCCCCATTAAATATTTTGTTTTTGGGTTTATTTCGATGTGATTTTTTCCGGAATAGACGTTCTATGATGTCTTCAGCCCAAGATTTTATATATAGGGGAATTATTTCAGCGATCTTGGACCCATTATCGCACTTTCCGGGGTATCAAATCTTATCTTATTTTTCATGTTCACCCAAGCTGCGCTCATGGTTAATGTCTTATCTAATCCTTTTATTTTTCTATTACCTAAATTTTTTGAGGACGATGATTATCAACACAATATTGCATTATCAGGATCTTTTTAGGAATTTTTGCTGCTGGATTTCTCTTTTTAACAATTTTTTACTCTATGGGATATTTTAGGAAAAATCCATATGCTTTTTGCGATATTGTTTAATCTCTCTGATTTAATTTTTGCATTCTTCTACTTTATTGCTGTTGTGAAAAATAAGGGATTTCCGAAGATTTATGGTTTTATATATATTTATATTTTTTTATTCATGGCTGCTGTGGTTTATATAATTCTTACCTTTAGTACCTCTTTCTTACCAATATCTGATAAAGTAATAATCCAAGCAAGTTATTAAACATTGTCGCAATATTCCTTCCTTTTATGCTACTTCTTACAATCATATAGAGAGTATGAATTAAGTTTGGAGAAGTATGGATAGATATGATTAAGTGAACTAATAATAATGGTAGATTTTGATGGGTGGAAATTTAAAGAGCATTTAACAAAAAATTAGCTCTCTCTCTACCTTTTCATACAAGGTTATAAAGAGATAAATATCAAAATTTAAATTAATAGTTGATTATTACAATGCAAATGGTAAGTTCTTATTCTAATTTCATGGTTTTTCAGCTTAAAAATAATGGCGAAAGAATTCGGGTTGCTATTGATGAGGAGGAATTCAGGAAGAAGAACGGTGAAGCTCTGTTAAAACCAAATGAAGTAATTATTATCGTAAAAGAAGAAATTCGAAGGATATATATATGGAAAGGCACAAATTCACCAGTCCGGAAAAAGTTTATCGCATCTCGTGTCGCTGCAAGCTTACAGACGGAGTTAGTGCAAGAAGCACAGTTCCATCGATGTAAAATCGTATCGATCGATGAGGGAGATGAACTGACAGAATTTTTACACAATTTTGGTTTCGATAAGAGGGAACAAAGTAAACAAAAAACACCAAAACCATCCACCAATCAACAATATTTTTCATATGATTCAGAAACACCCCCAAATCAGCGTAGAATAGGCACGAAGCGGGTTAGTCCCCCCTCTAACGAATTGTACACACACGATTCTCGAAAAACACATAAACCCTCTAATAAACGCCCCTTGCATAAGAACAATAAGGAAATTCTAAAAAAAGTATTAAATAGCCAACAGCCACCTCGATATAAAAGACGGCATATATTGATTGGGAATTCTGAATTATATGGTTCAGTAGAAAAAAAGGCTACAATATTTGGAAAAGAATCGGTAGAAATCGACTGGGAACCAATAAAAACCCTTTCAAAGGAAAGATTGGAATTAGATGGGTTTAAATTACGGATTTATATAGATAAAGAATCAAACCGCGTGGAAGCGATCGAGATTTTTGAGCGTATTGAGGAGGGTGTTCCCAAAGAATCGATGGATGAGCAAACGTCGCTCCAGAAATCCTCTATAGAAGAGGAGAATCAGAAAGTTATTAAACTAACAGAATTATATCGCCTAGGGCCAAAAACAGAAAAGAAATTCAATGCGATCGGAATTGAATCTGCCAATGAATTACTCGGAAAAGATCCAGATGCGCTGGCAAAACAAATAGATGGTGCTTCAGTAACCACTATTTCTAATTGGATTAAAGAGGTAAAAGAGCAATTAGATTAAATTAAGAGGATTATCCTCATTTTTGCATAAGTTCGTAAAGTTCTCTAATTAATTGCTGCGAAATTTTTAATTTTTGCAAAAAATTCTTTTGAGGGTGCGGCATTAAATAGAAACATATTTACGACCGTCTCCCTGAATAACTCATCTTGGTTCGCTAATTTCAGCATATTGGAAAGATTTTCGCCGCCTTTCTCATAAAAGAACTCGACCATTGAGCGTTTCAGTTTAAAATTCTGTATGATTTTGTTTATAGTCTGGTCTCGCCTATAACCCTTGAGAATGGATTTAGATATATGTTCCTCCTCTAACGCCTTAACCGCGGTTTCAGCTGCTACTTTCCCAGATACGATGCTCGGATGGATGCCTTCTCCGCTGATAGGAGATACAAACCCTGCGGTGTCGCCAATTAGCATAATATTTTCTCCGTATAAACTATTTTTTTTAACGCCTCTCGCCGGAAGGGGGTATGCTGCGGACCATACAGTCTTATAATCTTGGCCTGAAAGAATGTTTTTAATATGCGGATCTCGGATAAATTTTTCATAAATATGGTTAAGATTGAACTTTAAATTCGCATCTTCGAAGGTTCCGCAACCAATATTGAATTTCTTATCGCTCATTGGAAAAATCCAGCCATATCCCTTATATGGTCGGAAAAACACATTGATACATTGTTTATCTAAAGATGTCTCTCCTTCCATTATGGCGCATTTTGCAACCCCTAATTCATGAATATCCCATTTCTCTCGTAAACCGGATTTGACTGCTAATTTCGAACTCATTCCATCTGCAATGATAATAATTGTTCCAAAAAATTCTCCTGAGCCAGATTCTTTTTTTGTCTTGATTCCTATATTTTTTCCTTGTTTAGTTATAAAGTCATAGGAAAGATGGTTATCGAACAAATGCGCTCCCGCGTCCACGGCTACATTCCGTATAGTACTGTCTAATTCTAAGCGATCCATTACAATAGAATCATCTCTCATACTCTCCCAAGAAAACTTTAATTTATCGAACTCAGCAGAATACATTCCAATGCTCTTGATTCTATGGGGATTGAGTTTTCTAAGTTGAGGAAAATATTTAAAAATACGAGAGCTTACCCCACCCCCACACGGCTTCCTCCAAGCAGTATTCTTTTCAATCAGCGCTACATTATAACCCGCTTTTGCTAAGATTTCCGCACATTTTGAACCCGACGGTCCCGCTCCCGAAATGACTACATCGAATTTATGAGAATTGTGACTCATTTTAGATTATATTTATGTTAGATACTTAGGTATATAATGTTTTAGATTAACGAAGACCTTATTGTGTCTCCTCCATTTGCTAATGTGTATTATAGTAGGATAAGATTTCTATAATTCAGATACTCAGAACAGATGCTTGAAAAATGCTTTTATCTTGCTAAAAACACGGGCGGAATTCTCTTCTTCTAATTTTTTCAAGGCATAGGTACAATAATGATTTTCGTGAAGGCGATGGTCATCGCAATAATATCTTCCACAGTATTCACATTGAAAGGGAATATGATCAATCTGCTTGCCGCAATATTCGCACTTCATCTTATTATGTCTAAATTATTATCTTCTAAAATAATTATAGGTTATGAATTACAACTCCAAAAGTGAATTGTTATTGTAAAAATGGTATAAAAAAATGAGAATAAAAGTCATTGGAACACACCCCTTTCTATTTGTCTTCTTTTCAATCCCTTATCCTTTATAATTGTTTTCAAGATTTAAAAAAAAATTTCAAAATTCTATAATGAAATTATCTATATCTATTTCAATTTGAGTTTTACAATTCTCACAGCTATAATGATCTCCTTTCCAAGAAAATGCTTTACTTTTACATTTAGGACATTTTTTGATGCGCTTCATTGTTAATGATCCTCTTCTATTTATGAATGTAGTACCACAAATAGAGCATTTACCATTATAGATATTAATATTTTTAGTAAAATTCCAATTTATAGATAATTTTTTACATATTGGGCACTCCACACTTATCAAACCAATTTTTAGAGCTTCTTTATATTCAGAATAATACTTATTTTTAAAAACTGGAATTTCTTGTTCTTTGGCTCCATTCTTCATTAAATGCTTAATATAGTTAGTAAAATTATTCTGAGCCTCTTTTCCATAGAATTGATTCCATATTTTGCGACCTAAATCACTTTCGACTAAGCTCCAAAATCCAAATAAAATATTGGAACTTTTAAAATGTGGATATTTATCAAGATACACTTTTATAAATTTAAAGTTATTATATCTTGAATATAGCCAGCGATATGAATGTTGAATAATTTTAGCATTTATGAAATTCGCAAACTTTTGATCAGCAGTTAGCAGATTATTATCTACAGGATAAATGTTTTTATCTTCAAATAAAAGACATAATTTAGGGGCCAATGGATAGAAGATTTGTATTCCTTTTGAATCATACCCAAGACCTTCTATAGGTATCTGTTCGAATTTTCTATGTAGATATTCATTATATCGGCTTACTGGATGATCGGATGTAATAAAATCAATTGAGGAAATATTCTTAATAATCCTTAATTCTAATTTAGAGAATAAATCAAATCCTCTTGGAATATCGTCTCTTAATACCATATTTGTGGAGTCTTTGGCAAGTTTTTTTGTAAATTCAGATAAATAACTTGGTTCTGATTTAATTATTTCTAAAAACTCAATAAAATTCTCTTTAGGAGGGGGCAATTCATCCCAAAAATCTTTGACAAATTCTTCTGGAAGCATAGATAAATCTAAATCTCCATCTTTTAAAGCATTTGAAAAAATTTTAAAAATTTCCTCCATTATCAATTTTAAATGTTTTCTTGTATTAGGTGTTCGATAATCCTGCCAAATAATAAATTTATTTACAATATTCTTCTCTTGAACTGATAAATTACTCACTCGTTCTTCTTTAATAATTTTTAAAAATATTTTATCTACTCTTTGCTCTACTTTACTTAGTTTATTTTCAATAGTATTATCTCTATCATAAAACCAATTTCCTACTGAAACATTTTCTATTGATGTTTGATTAATGATTCCAGTAGTTTTATCATATGTAAAGATTTTACCATCAATTGAAAAATGTTTCAAATGCATTCTAGGGTTCCAGTGTTGCCGCTTTTTGTGAATTGGCTTTTCATAGTAAATAGAACATTTTCTTATTTCTCAAAATTTGTAAGTAAATAATATAAATATTATCTGAGCATAGAATTAATGATTTTTAATAATCTAGTCCTTAGCTAAGATTTGAAGAGTATATTATTTCATATCATCTTAAATTTTCACCTTGAAATAATTCAAAATAATCTTAGGAAAAATTTATGTGACCCTTACCTTAGACGAGATCATTACCAATTACATTCAGTCCTTCGAGACTGATATTGAAGACATGGTAAATGATTTAGTCATAGAATTTAGTTATCTTACCAACGACGGATACTATGAATATCAATCCGATCCCGTCGTATTATCCTTAAATTATTCTGAAATCCAACTCGATATTGAAGAGGGAATCTATTCCATTCAGTATAACAAAGATCTTCAAAAAATCTATGATATGGTAGGTGCGGATAATATGGATATTCGCATCACCATCTCGCAACGGGGAAACGCTTCACGCTTTATTCCTTACATTTTGTTGGAACAATTTGACTATCTTTCCGATTCCCATATTATTGAGAATTTTGACAGGATGCCCAAGGATGTGAACGGTAATATGGACATCTCCTCGCTCACACATACTCCCCATTACTTCCAGCTCTTATCACAAAATCTGCTGGATGAGCCATTTGAATTATTGGAAGATTCACAGATCACGATCGGATTGAAAAATCTCCCCAACACCACTTTAGTCAGTTTAGAAAACGACCAATTTACCTACTTAGGAGACGCCCACACACATCAACTAACTCCAAGCAACGGCTATTCCATTCCGAACTTGGGCATGTTTATTGATACCTATGAAATTGAGGAGCCATTATATCAAAACGGCTTTGTAGACCTCTATTACGGCAGCGGTACCGAGATCGACGGCGAAAAATATTATGAGATAGAAATCCCGATGGAAGCTCGGTTCAGTGGTATTGACAATTACGAATCCGACATCTTTAATTCCGTACCTACCTCCTGGGAAGATCAATTTACCTTTACTACCGACTTTCTCACGACCGATCATATAACCGTGTCGGGAGAGGTCCTATACCATGAAATATTTGACTTAACGGCGGGAATGGACGAGTATATTCCGTCGGCAGAAATCGAAGCAATCTTTGACGAATATGAATATATTTACTTCGGAATTGAATTAGCCGAAACAGATATATCTCGTATAAAGAGTATCCATAAGCCAAAAACATATACGCTTAGCGTTCATGGGTTCCCCGCGGGTAATCACCAAGATCTCTATATTAACGAGTTTTCAGATGGAGGGGTTAATCCTTACGTGCATAATGCGCCTTTAGCGAAAGAGAAATATGCTCTTGAATTCGATGAGAACGGCACCGCATACGTACTCTTCTTTATCCCGATGGGTGGAGGCGAATTCGGAAACCATTTAGACTTTAACAAACTGATGGTAGATTATTATGTGAACGCCGAGTTTGAATACGGAAACGATTATATTATCGATGAAAACCCGATGAATCCCTATGAGTCGCAGATTATTTGGGATTATGGATTTCTTAACCGCACCCATTATAATCTACACCCCGATTTCTCACGAGATCATAGTTTTACCGTCGGGTATAGCGCCTTAGAATGGGACATCTTCGACGACCGCTATATTAAAGATTGTGATGATATATTTACCTTCCGACCGCACGAGTTCTATAATATCTCGGTCTTATATACGGGTGAGATTACCTCGGAGAACTTCTCGGTGCAGTATATCGTGCCCGAAGGACAATATAAAGAAGACCATATTATTTTCCCGAAGATCTATGTACTTGCGCAGAGCGACGCAGACGAGGATACATATATGCTCGATGAAGTACCGAATTGGGAGAAACACGCCTATATTGAACAAGTCGCACCCAATTCCTACAATTATACCATCAATTTCGACGAAATCGAAGCGAACCTCCTCAACGGCTTCCATATCGCAGAAGACTCCTATATTTATATACTCGCCCGCTATAATTCCACCCAACTACGCTACAAGATGAGCAGGACGCCGTTCAATTATGAGTACGTCAATTCAAGCTACGGCGATTATCATATAAAATTATTGGTTGATGATCAGTTAGTATCTGTCTCAAGCGATATTACAGATTTTAGTAACTATGTAGATACTATTAAAAGCGGATATATCTATTTTGCGAATCGATCTATGGGAGAGGACGGGTACATCGCCCCTCAGAGTAAAATAGAGCTTCAATATAAGTTTAAACTCCAACCAGGCGTGCTCGAGAGGAAAAATGTGATGATTATTACCAAGCCGTGGACAAACCTTTTTGAGACCGAGATGAACTCCTCAATTACCTACCGCGAGCAATATCGCAAACTTTCGGGAGGCTCGATCATTGCCCCATTTGAATTTTCGCTTTCAATTGAGGATAAACACAGCCTTTATCTCAGTTATCGCCTCACAAAACGCGATTACTATGAGGATGTTCACGTGATTTCTCAAGACGCATGGAACGGTTATGGATATGAATATAGTATTATGAACAGTCAACTCGACCAATATATTGATGTCGCCGCAGACCCCGATGATGTGGGTATCAGTGTATATTACTTCAATAGCATGGGAGAGATGGAATTTTTGGATTCGAGCCATTATAATATTGATCTTGACCCCTACCCATCGGTTATAATCAAAAACGATGGAAATGTGTTAGTAGAGAATAATGCGATCGACCGATTTTTCATAGGTTTTATCCCCGAGAACGAGAATGTCGAGTTTGCCAAATATACCTTCTCCTATAACCCGATGTATGGTATTAACGAAACGCTTACTATGCCAACTTGGGAATTAATTGGAAATGAAGGGAAGAAAACGGTTATCCCCAATTTGGATGCGTTCTATTACATTGACGAGGAGCAATCCACAATCGAAAATACGCTGTGTTATACTTCCGAAGTATCCGCCTATTTAGAAGCGGGAGAGAGCATCGAATTCAATTTGGCAGAGGAATTAAATACGGATACTTACCAAGAGCTTTTAGCCAGTATTCACAACGGAGAGTATTCATCCTTGTATATCAAAACCGCGGTTTCACCTATACAATCCTTAGATCTCCTAATTATCACCTTAAAAAATAGTTTTGGAACCCCTATTGACACCCAAACGGTTTCACGGGAGGAATTTGAGATGTGGGATTATGAGATCCAAATTGATATACCCACGACACCAAACGATCTAACGTATCTTGAGATCGAACCGATCTTTAGAACGGATGGGATCTATGATCCGAATAACCAGAAAGGAGTCCCCCAGATGCAATATACCACGTGGACCGAGGACTCTGCCTATTATACGAAAAACGGAAGCAAATATATGAGCGTCGAGTTAGAGCACGACCTTATCGAAGAGCCCGAAAGCTTGGAAGTTGCCTATATCTTTAATGAAAACGCAGAACATCTGACCTTCCCCGAAAACGCCTCAATTACATGGAAATACGAATATCAGCGCTACTTCCTTCAGATCCCCGCAACCTATTGTGACCCCGAAAATCCCGCTCAATTGATCTCATTTGGCGAAGACGATATCATACTCATCCGCTACAATTCCCCCGTAAGAAAGGCGCTTCCCATCAGTATCGGGAAAATGTATTTCGAGAAAGAGGGTGATATAAGCCTTCCGCGAGCGGAGTGTATGCTCATCAACGCGAACGGCACCACCTCACAATATTATGGGGAATTTGAACATGATTATTATTATTCTATTCCCTTGCGAACGACTCCGTTTGACACCGAAGATTCGGGAAGTTATAAGGCGATCGAGGTTAACCTCACTCTTTCCGATTTAGAAGCATTTGCTGACGAGAACGGCTATATTGAGTTCAGTAATCTCATGTTTAGCGTCCCAGACCCTACCTATGAGCTTACGATTAACGAGATCGTAGTACTGAAGAATTCCTACGAGTCAACCTCCGAATACGGTTCCACGGATAGCAGGGTGTGGCAATATTCCGAGACCGAAATGTTTGAGATCGATGAAGATCCCAGCGATGATGAATATAGTTTAGCATTTGAGGAGACACCGATATTTTATGAAGAGCCGAATAATTTCTGGATAGAATGTCTCACTATCTACGATCCGGAGGGTAATTATTATTCCGCAGGGATTTACGGCGATCAGTATCAATTGCATTATAATAGTACCAATAACACGTTCACGTGGAATCCTTCATTTAACCAATATCCCGATTATTTCGGTATGGGATTTGAAGAACCGCTGATGGTCGCGCCCAATGAAACGCTTTATTTCGAGTATTGCACCAACGCATCCTGGGCAGAGCCGATCCGCATCGACCAACCCAATATCGACCTCAACTCGATCCGTGCGGTCTATGATTATAACTACTTACTCAAGCCGGAGCATTATGATTGGTATTCGGAGATGTTCGGTTATACTAATGATTACGAGAATATCGCCTATTCGTTCAAAGAAGAAGATGAATATAGCATCACCCAATTTTATACCGAATCGTTTGAAATTTACGAAGATATAAGTGTTTATGAGCATCACTTTGATCTCGGAGACCTCTGCTTAAGCGAGGACTTTGTCAATCTGACCTTAGACCGCGTGATAGGGCGTACCCCTACCTTTGAGGTAGAAACATTAAACAATAACGAGAATTATACACTCACATTCTGCCCTGAGATGAATTCACTTACCATCGAGGATCTCGAGCCTTTGGACGGTTCCTTACAAATATTTGACCAAATTAGTATTTATTTGAATTATTCCTATGCCCCGGTCTCAACATATAGTGAATTGACTTTACTGCCCGCTTTTAATTCGACCTTCCTTACCGACCCCGAGGAAACGTTCTATAACCACCTTAACATAGACTACTCATATTTATCAGAATCGGGAGAGGTGTTGTTTGCCGAAAGTTCGGACATGATAGGCGGCGACCATACGTCGTTCGAGTCGATTTCCTATAGTCCAAACCCCTCGCTTAGCACAAATCACGTGTTAGACCATTACGGTACCGAACTATATGATAATTTCAATACCTATTATGATGAAAGTGTGATCATCTATGCGGCGGATTTAGAGTCTGACGGTGAGGTAGATTACAAAGAAGTACGAGATCTCAATCGGGACGGCATATATGATATTATTAAGTACGGAATTGATGATCCCGATTATGAGGGGCAGATCATTTGGCACACCATTATTCAACATTTTGAAGACCAGCAAACCACCCTAGATCGTAATCTTGCGGAAAAGACGGAAACGCAATGGTTTGATATCGACGATACCGCCTTTGCACACTGCGATAAAGACATTTGGCAACTGCTCTTCCGCCTTGAGAATATATTCCTTTTCCCAATCTTGAAAAATCTCGGAAAATTAGTGATTCCCGATTTGGATTATTGGGCAAAGAAAACCTCTCAAACCGAAACCACCACCGAGACCACGCAATCAAGCCTCTATTACAGCGTCAAGACCGATGTAAACCGCGACGGCTATGCGGACACCCAGATGGACTATGAGAAGATTGAATATAGTACCGACTATACCCAAGTGGAATCACGAGAAACCATCTTTGCGGCAAAATACAGAGACATCTATACGATGATCGGGGAGTATCTTGCCCGCTCCGTCGGGTCACTCGTGGTTGGACATATTTACGACTTGGTCTTTACCGACAAATTGACCGAAGCGCACCTAAAATCGGGAGACTTTGGTGGTTGCGATTATTTCACGCAAGTTGCAGGACCCGTGCTTCATAATACCTATCGTAAGTTTACCGAAGAGGTCACCACACAATACACCTCTCAATCAGTAGGACAAGAAAGTATTACCATCACCGACTATGAGAAGGGAGAGATACTAGAGCAACGCACCTATGCGGACGACTTTAGGACACAAGAGATCGATGAGGTGGAAGGATATCTTTCCAATCTCTTTAGCGAGCATACCATCACGAATGTTGAGACCGGAGAGCAGCTCATCATCGAGTTCGACCCCACATTACCGTTTACCGATCCTGCAAACATCAGCTGGTCATCCGAAGTCTGGGGAGCGGATAATATCCCGATTAAATATGATAAATTGACCAGAGATATTGACGGGGAAATCTCTATCGAAAATAGGTTTTCACAAGAGGTCACCTTAGCGA
>WJIN01000084.1 GCA_014730295.1 Promethearchaeota archaeon
GAGACAGATTATATGCATATGATCCTGCTGAGATTTTGAGTATAATTTATAAAAATCGTGAAAAGATGAAAACTAATTGCAAGGATCTAAACGATCGTTATGTAGATGAATTCAAAGATCCTCGTATCATAGCATTGGTTGGGATGCTTGAAAGTTTTGTAAAAAATGATGCGAATAACACATATAAGATCATTCTCAGGTGGTCCTAAAATGAAAGAAATGAAAAAAATAGAAATATTAATCCAACCTGAGATTTGGGATCAATTGAAAGAAATATTTCCAGAACTAAATGATATGGAAAATAACAAATCTGCATTACGAGGTAGAGTAAGCGCAATTATAAATGAAATATTAATAGCGGAGTTATAAAATAATGAGCATAAAAACACTTGTCTTCAAAGCATTAGAGGATATAGAATTAGAGAAAGAAGAGTGTTATTTTCTTATGAGATTCGCTATAACCAAGTTAAGAAATATGGAGCATTGCGATCCCCGTATCCAAATAATTGATCATTTGCTCAGACAAATAGAAATTGAAAAAAACATAATAGATTAAAAATTTTATTTGAGAGTGTGGCCTGATCTCCAGGACGACCAAATAAAAATTAAAATATAAAAAATGAATATCAAAAGTTGATAAAAACATGATAGAAAACGATTATATTAAAAAAGCAGATAGCATTGATATTTCGAAACTAGAAAATCTTTCAAACGAACAATTGGACCTATTAGAAATCATAGCAGATAAAACAGAGAATTTCATATTAGATGGTATTGATAGAGTACATTTCTTTGAGATGTTAGCTGGGAGAGTACAAGCGAAAATTAAACACATTCGAAAACAACGAATATTAGGTGATTATAGTGAGTGAGAATATAGTTAAAATCAACGAAGAACTTTATAGTAAATTGGAGAAGCTCTCAAATCAAATCGGGATCTCTATTGAAATACTTATAAATAAAGAACTTGAAAAACTTCTTAAGATCTTTTTACAATCTCCGCTTGACGCTTTAGAAAGCATTGAATATGATAATATCATTAAAGAGGTGTTAAAATGAGCGTAGAACCCGATCCTGAAATTGAATTGAAATTGAAAACAAATAATAAATTTCTAATTTTTAAACAATTTTTTTTATTTTATATTTAGATATTAATTAATTAAAAAATGATAAAACTCTCATGAAAAACAAGAAGCTTCTCACTACTTTTGTTCAATCGGATAATAAGAAGCTAAATTTAAGAGAATTGGCTATAATTCTTACAAGTTTATCACTTCTTATTACTCCCTGGATTTTTGTCTTTTTGCTTTTTTGTTCATGTAAAGAGTTTTAACGTTCAAATCTTACGAAAAGGGGTAAGAAAGAGGGATTATTAGATGAAAGTTGAAATCACAATAAAAAAACAAATAGAACTCCCAGAATTAATTATTTCAAATTTAGAGAATCTTGTAAGAGCATTGCGAACTCATATATCAGCAAAACATAAAATACTGAAGAAGAAACATAACCTATTTTTGTCGGCGCATAAAATAAAAAACTCAAAACATAATTTTTTATATATTATGTTAGAAAATGAGGCCGATAATAGCAATCAATCAATTTTAAAATTCAAATTTAAACGATAAAAATAACTACAAACATGAGCGGACCACCAAATAAATTAAAGCGCAAACATCGGATTTTGGGATATTTTACCCAACTTGAGAAATATCGGATTAATCTAGCTCTAAAACAATATAATATTTCCTCGTATTCTGAATTTCTTCGGCAAGCAGCTTTTTTTTATATTAGGTTTCTCGAGCTCCTCAAAAATGAGGAGTTAGATCGTTCTAGCATTAATGTAACGTCACCGGCTAAAAATAGGTCCGTAAATTCAAATATTCCAAAAACTTCTCCAGGGGAAGTTAAACTCAACGAACAAAATAAAATGGAGATTATGAAATTGGTAATAAATGAGATGAAAGAACGTTTTTCTAACGGATCTCTTTTTGAATAAATTTAGGTATATCAAAACATATTAGTTTTGGAATGATTAAAATTTCGGTTTTTGTCGGTATATTTTTTTAGAAAGAGTAGAAAAGTTATGTATACATACTTTTTATTATACTAATTATAGAGAAATATCTATCAGAACTTAGTTGAGATTCTATCTGTATATATATTGATATAATTTTTTTTTGCTTGAATAGCATTATATGTGTTTCAGTTTTTAAATATTCTAGTCTCCGAAATTTTTATTTATTTAAAGAAATAAGCTGTTTGTTAAAGCAGTTAAGCGATATAGCTTAACACTTATAAAACTTAAACAAAAAAAATAATAGTTATTAATCATCTTTTTTATATGTAATATAGATTGATGAGAATAATAAAAAAAATTAAGGGTAAATAATTATGTCTAAATTAAATATCTTTAAGGAAAAAAAAGACAATAAAGAACACAAAAAGGATCTTCTAAAATATAAAAGAAGTAGAAAGTTTTTGGAGAATCTAGAAAACTCTATATTAAGCGAACCTAGTCTGAAAAAGCTCTGGTTATCTCCTGAGGAAGATGAAGCATGGGAGGATTTATAAAAGGAGATATTGTGGTTGTTCCTTTTCCTTTTTCAGATTTAACAGGAAGGAAAAGGAGACCTGCTTTGGTTATAAAAAATTTAAAGGGAAATAATCTTATTCTTTGTCAGATTACAGCACATGGTCGAGATATATATTCTATTATTTTAAAAAAACAAGATTACGAAGAAGGGAGTTTAAGAAAAAGTAGCTATATCCAACCTGATATGATCTTCACTATGGATATAAATATTATTGCCTATAAGGCAGCAAGAATAAAAAAAAGCAAAATGCAAGAAGTTCTTAATAAATTATTTGAAATTATATCTTAACACATTTTCTTATTTATATATTTAGAATAGAGATACAATTCATTTCATTCATTTCTATATCCGAATTATTAAAAGAATGAAAATTAGCCAAGATCTCCGATATTTTGAAAAAAAATGAATTTTACGAAAAAACTAAAATCTTTGATAAATTCTAAGATCGATCCTATTTTTTTAATAAGCTTTTTTATTTGTAACATACTTGTAATAACAAGACTATAGTAATACCTTTATATTACTAAAAAGATTTTTTAATTTTTTTATCCCTTATTTGAGGGTTTCTATAATTTTTTCTTGTTAATTGAAATTTCAAAATCACCAATTCAAGACCGACAATATTTCTGATTATGTTAATTCTTTTTATGTCGGTAAATTTGAGACACTCTCTTTCTAATATAAATCCTATCTTTGTTTGTTTTTAATAAAAAGATTGTCATATTTAATCCATTTCGATCAGTATTTTAGTTTCGACATAATTAGAAACGGGATAAATACAATTTTCGTCGGACTAAATTTAAAGATTTTTAATTTTTGGTTATATTTATAAACTGATAAATAGCCTCATTTTAAAACCGTTTGATTAAAGAATTCTATTAGATTTGAAAAAACAAAAATTTGAAGATTGTATAACCTATAAATATGCTCACCAATACTCCTGCTTCAGATCGATTTAAAATCTCACTTTTCCAGAAAAATAAGAATATGAAGCCTATAACAATAAAAATCAATGGAATTTCGTAAATCAATAATACTTTTGGTACGTAAAAACTCATGAGAACAGAGCTAAAAAGAATAATAGCAATCAAGCAGAAGTATGACTATTTTAAAGTAAATATACCTTCTGAACTCCCATACTCTTCAAATCCTAAAGATTTTATAAAAGAAATCGCAACCTCATTCTTTTCATACACTTCACAACGCAATTCCTTAATACCTTTATCCTTGAAAAAATTCCACGCTTCTAGTGCTAAATATTTCCCCAATCCTTTCCCTTGATACTCTGGTAAAACTCCCAAGCCAGATATAAGCCCTATTTCTCTGTTCAACTTATTAAATTCTACTAAGATAAATCCAACATCTTGAGAATCCATTTCTGCAATTAAAAAACGCGTATCAGGATCTTCGAAAATTTCCATAAATAATTCTTCGGTTACATTTTTCATTGGAAGTTTGGAAGCAAACCATGATTTGTGGTAAATTTCGTTGATACATGGTATATCATCTTTTTCCGCCTTACGCATGTAGACGTTTATTTTATGGGTTGCGATATAGTTTTCAAGTTTTTCAACTGCCAGTTCTTCAGCCTTAGAGATTGGTAAGCTAAGCCGGACATAATCCTCATCCTCTTGATAGAGAGTGGTAATATTTCTTTCTATATTTGAAAATAAAGATCTTACTCGCTTTCTTAAAATAGATAACTTACTCTCATCTAATTCTGAGTTTTCATCTGCCATATGTAACATAAATACCATTAAATAATATATAAATCATAGCTAAATGGACTGTTATCGAATTATTTTTTACAGGTGTCTATACAGTCAAGAATTTAAGAAAGAAAAAATGAGAATTTGAAATTATTTTAATGGATATTCGGGTTCTCGCTTTTCAAAAAATGCTTGGACGCCTTCCATAACATCATCAGAGGTGGAACAAAGCATCTGGGAACGATTTTCCAATTGAATAATCGTTTCTAAGCTGGGTGCATCCATAGAAAGATTTATGGCTTCTTTTGTCATGCGTAGACCTAATGGGCTTTTGTTTAACAAATTCTGAGCAAGGTTAAATCCCGCATCAAATAAATCATTATCATCCCCCTTTACTACTTCCAACACCAGCCCAATTTTTTCAGCCTCATCAGCCTCTACAAATCGTCCAGTATAGAGAATTTCTGCAGCTCGAGACATCCCTATTAATCGCGGGAGGTGATAACTGCTTGCCATATCAGCACCTGAGAATCCCACTTTAATAAATGCGTTATTAAATTTTGCATTTTCACCTGCTATACGAATATCTGCAGCTAAAGAGAACGCAAATCCAGCTCCCGATGCAGCGCCTTGTATTAACGCGATTATAGGTTGACTAACCTTTCTCATTTTAACAATCAGTTGCCCCGTGCGCCATTGTCCGTACATTTTTGCTTTTATAATATCCTTCTCTGGTACGTCAATAAAGTAAAATTTTTCTTTTAACTTGTCCGGTTTTCTTTTGGATTGAAGGATTGTTGACTCTTTTAAATCTAGCCCCGCACAGAACGCTCTGCCTGCTGCCTTTAAAATAACCACACGACAATTAAGGTTAACCATCAAATTATCAAATAACGCATGTAAATCTTCTATCATTTGAAAAGACATTGCATTCAATTTATCAGGACGATTTAGCGTTAAAACACCGATTCCATTATCTTGAAGTTCAAACTTAATTGTTTCAAAATTATACACCATAGAATTTCAACTCTTTTTTAATGAATGTATTGCATTATAATTAGTTGTATTTCTTATTAAATAGATATTGAATAATTAGATGGAGAGAGCTTTCTGTAATTAATTGGTAGAAAAATTTAAAAAAGGAAAAAAATAACAAACTTTTTTATATACTATCTTGAATGGAATTCTGTTCTCTCAATGATTTCTCGTTGCATATTTTCATTTATTTTTGTAAAATATGCGTTATACCCCGAAACTCGGACAATTAACCAGCGATAATCTTCTGGATGCTCCATAGCGTCTCTGAGAGTATCGGAGGTCACGATGTTAAACTGCCATTGCATACCGCCCAAATCAATAAAACTCTGAACATAACTTGTAAAGAGATCTAGGATTTGAGTATGAGTATCGGTCGTATGTGGTACTAACTTTACGTTAAAGGAGGCATTATTAGGCATTTTAAGATGTTCTAAGCTGGCAATGGTTTTGATATTTTGAAGTAGAAGATCTTCCCTCCCAGGAGCGGGAGTAAGTCCATGAGTTAGAGCTTTTCCTGCCTTTCTTCCAGATGGTAAAGCACCAGTCAACATTCCATATCCTACGTGATAACTAATCGACCAATATCCGACAAGATAATCCCCTCCTCGATAATTCTTAGTTTTTTTGTATTCTCTATAACAAAAATCAATAAGATCATCCGCGATTTCTTTAGTTCCAGGTTCATTAGAACCAAATTTATTCACTTGCTCAATCATATTTAATAACTGGGCGGAACCATTTTCAAAATTATCTTCTAACGCATAGAGTAACCTTGAAAAATCTAATTCCTTGTTCTTATAAATCAAATCTCTAATTACTAGTAAGCTGTCAATAACATCTGTTAAGGCAACCAAGGCAACTCCAGATGTATTATAAATAGCACCTCCTTGGATTAGGTCTTTTCCTTTTTCAAGTGGACCTTCATAAAATGCGGACAATAAGGGTGTTGGATGAATATACTGGTGGGTTTTTCCCAAATAATTATTGATTTCTATAGATCTCTGGATTAGATAGCTCAGTTGAGCCTTATATGCGTTTAAAAAATCCTCAAATGTTGGAAAATTATCCAAAGATGGCAGACCTGTTTCTGGACCCACTTGTTCTCCTATTAAAGGATGGACTCCGTTGTTTAGAGCCATCTCAAGGGGGGCAACAAGATTTAATAGCATCGCATTCGTATGGCCGTAATGTTTTCCCACAATTGTAGGTTCTACACATCCAGTTGCAGCCCAATCACGAGCATCTTCAATCGAGAAACCTTCATTTACTAAAGCTTCGATCATGGTCTTGTCATTATGGATGGAAGGAGACGAAACCATATTCACATTTACCTCAACTAAACGCCGTAAATATTCTTCTGAATTTATGCTTGGATAATACCTAGCATTCATATTTGGATCTTGAAAGCATAACATCTCATTAGTTTTTAGGATGATAAAACTCATATCACAAACCGCATTATTTCCCTCTCTATCCACGCCGCCTACGGTAACAGTATCATCAGAAGAACTCCCCCCGAAAAGCTTATTTCCAATTGAGGGCACCAAGGGATCATGGTCGTTGATCCTCAAGAATAACGATCCCACAAGTTCGATGGTATTGTGTATAATTTGGTTTCTTTCTTCTGGATTTTTTGCTTGTTTAATATCGTGTACGAAATATGGTTGAAGCATTTGGTCTAACCGACCAATTGACATCGCAGAATTCGCGTTTTCACAATGGATACAAACAAAACTTGTCCAGAGGGATTGTATAGCCTCATGAAGAGTTTCGGCTGGCTTTGCGGGGACTTTAGCACATATTCGTGAGATTTCTTTTAATTCTTCAATTCGTTTGGCTTGATCGGGGTGATTTGGATCCAATTCTTCTGCTATCCTCATTGCTTCTTTACTCAGATGGTTAGAATAGCTTAGAACGCCTTCAATAGAAATTTGAATTGCTTTATAGAAATTTTGTTTATCAGGTGAATCTGCTTTTTTCTCTTTTTCTAATGCTTCTGTTTTGATTTTCTTCAATCCTTTTTCCAAGATCATAGGAAATCCCGGAACAGTATGAGATATCGCATTATTTTTCATCATAAAATAAAATACCCAGCATTCTTCGAGCCATTGAGAAGTAGGATCATCAAATTGTGCACGGCAATATTCCCGTACATTTCGTTCCATCCAAAATGGAAAAACTTCTTGGCTTAAAATGTCAGCATCCTTAGGATCTATATCATTAGGGTTAAGTTTACGGTTACCTATACTCCGTAGTTCTGGCCAGACCGCAGTGCCTATTAATTCGGGATAAATTGGAACACCTACTTCTTTTGAAGTGGTCGACCCAGCAATGAGATGATCTTTATGAATAATTGGTGCTTTATTACTCATAATATAATTAACCGCTCTAGCTTGTCGTATTTCTGGATCAATTGGATTATCATCTGGATCAGTCTCAAAACCATTTTTTACATGATATTCCGTAAGTAGTTTAGCGCGTTCGATACAAATTGCTGGTTTTAATGCTCTGCGCCTTGCTTTGAGGTGCTTTATACGAGGAAAGTTAGCTATCGAATATCTTGATAAATAAGGATCTTCAAGAAATTGTACATTATCAACTTTTCTATCCAGACTTTCATTTTGAAGTTTTCTCTTTTCCTCTCCACGTAAAATTTCTTCGATTGAGCAGATTAATTGATTTTCTGGTCCCTTATAATCTTTTATTTTTGCCCCCGTTGCTACAGTTGTGAGATATGAAAATTTTGTGAGGTAGGTCATGTTTCCATTATAAGACATTCGATTATCGAGTAAATATTCAAGTGTTTCGTCCGCGCTTTTGTTCCATGTTTCAGCTAAGGTAGCTTTGTCTTTATAAAAAATGGTAATGTTAGGATCTTCAACCTTTCCTTCTCCAGTAGTGATCTCTCCATTGTTAAAAATTAGATAAAAATCAAATTCCCCATCTCGAGTGCTAAATTGATATTTAGCGTTAAAAATAAAGCCTGTTTTCTCATTTATAATTTCCTTACGATAGCGCTTTCGACTAAAAACCACATTTAATAGAGAAAGTGATTGTTTAAAGCGCTCTAATGATTCATCAATTGTTAATTCGCTCATTGTAGTTTTTGACTCCAATTATAGTTATTTATCAATAAAATTACATATAATGAATAAATCGATTGTTTCAGATTCATTTATTACTGAAAAAGATAACAATTTAACTATTTCTTTTTCAAACTTATAAATATTTTTCTTTACCTAGATAAGAATCAGTAATTTTCCCAATTCTACTTCGAATTCCCCTTAAAGAGAACAAGATTATAATTGATATTAATAAGTAAAAGTAGATCTGCAAGAAAATCATTCAAATAGAGAATATATATTTATAATAAACAAAATTATTTAAGCGAAAGGAGATGTGAAAGGTTATGTCTGAACCAGTAAGTTTGTATGAGAAATACTTTAAAGATCCTAAACGAGAACCTGTTCTTATCGATTATGTTCGAACGCCTATAGGCAAAAAGAGAGGGACGATAGTTCGTCATAGAGGAGATGATTTAGTAGTACATTGCTATAGAACTTTATTAGAACGTAATGATATTGATCCGAACCTAATTGAGGATTCAATTGTATCGTGTAATTCTCAAATAGGAGATTGTGCCCTTGATTTGGGTCGAACGTGTGCTCTTGCAGCCCACCTTCCCGTCAGTGTGCCGGGGATGTCTTTAAACCGTCAATGTGCTAGCGGAGCTCAAGCAGTTATGTTAGCATGGCAAGCGATTGCTTCTGGGATCAATGATTGTGTCATCTGTGGAGGAGTAGAAGTTCAAAATAGATATGCAATTATGTCAGATACTTATGTATTTGATGAAGATAAAGGTAGACCAATAATGGTTCCCCCTAATAAAAAAATCACAACCCATCCCGAAGTCATTGGAAGTGCGAAAAAATATAACACTCAATTTGCAGGACAGATTAATTCTGCTCATGTTATGGGAAAAGTATGGATGGAGAAAGCTGGATTAACCCGGGATGAGTATAGAGAAGAAGTAGATCAATTATCATTGCGATCCCATCAAAAAGCAATTAATCATTGGGAGGAACGGGGAAGAGAGATAGAACCCATCTGGTGTCCGAAATTAGATGATGAGGGAAATCCAATTTTAGATGAGAACGGTGAGATTGCTGAAAATTCCGAAATGTCTCTCCTCACAGAACGAGATGAGACACCAAGACCAAGTACGTCTATGGAAAAATTAGGTAATTTACGGACTATTGTAGGCAGAAGAAAACATGCATTCTTAACCGCGGGTAATAGTTGTCCCACTAGTGATGGAGGAGGAGCACAGTTATGGATGACACGTGAACTTGCCGAGGAATATGGATTAGAACCACGAGCGACTATTCTCAATTTTGTCGTGGTAGGGACAGATCCCGTTTTACAATTAACTGGACCCATTAAAGCTATGCCGGAAGTACTAAAACGTGCCAATATGGCATTTGATGATATGGCATATATCGAAATAAATGAAGCATTTAGTTCAGTGATTTTTGCATGTTGTCATGATTTAGACTTAGATTGGCGTGAAGAGCGATTTAATGCATGGGGCGGCGCGATTGCTTTAGGACATCCAACCGGAATGACGGGTTTAAGATTAATTGGAACTAATCTCCACCAATTGGAGGATTCTGGTAAGGAATATGCTATCTCATCTATGTGTGTGGGACTAGGGATGTCAACTGCAACCATTCTTAAAAATGAAAATCCTAAGTGATTATCAAAAAATTGTCTAAAATTTAAAATAAAATGGTTTTCTTTTCTATTTTCAATATAATTATCCTTCTAAATCCGAATCATTTAATTTTAACTAACCTCCGGAATATAGATTAAAGATTACTAAGTAAATAAACAAACTGATATAATGGCTCAGATTCTAAATCATGCTTATTGTTATATTGTTCCATTCAGCTCGAAGGTGAAAATTCCAGAAGTTTAGAAAGATCTTGCTATTTTGCAAATTAATTTCTTCCAAAAAAACCCATATTTTTTTTAAACCTAGTTTTTTAAGTCTGAGGGTTTATATAGTTTATCTATTACTAGATATACAAAAATTTAGGTCAACAAATATGAAGAGAAAAGGATACATCCTTTCAATATTCCTCCTTTTGGTAATGTTAGTTATACCTCTTGGGGGAATGTTCATGGGAAACGATGTAATATCAAAAACGCAAAACTTGATGAACACTCCCATAAAAACTTCAGCTACAAAATTCCACCAAAAATGGTTTGGAACATGGGGCGGAAATGAAGAAGAATATGGTGACGGAGTGGCAGTCGCCAGTCCCGGGAGAATTTATATCACTGGTCAGACGGGAAGTTTTGCAAATCTGCACTCTGATGCTTTCACCGCAGCTTACAATAAGACAGGAGGAGAAACATGGTATAGTAGATGGGGAAGTCAGTATGGTCGTTTTTATGACGCTCGAGCAAAAGATATCGCAATAAACGAATCTGGTTATATTTTCATTACGGGAAAAGACAATCGAACTGGGGATTATAATGCCTTTTTGGTATGTTATGATGATAATGACGCGGATGAACCTTTATGGAATAAAACTTGGGGTACAAGCGAATATGATGAGGCATTCGGTATAGCTATCGATTTGAATAATAACATCTATATTACTGGAAAAACCTATAACCAAACTGATGATGATTACGACATTTTTATAGTCAAATTTAATAACACCGGGGCTTATCAATGGAACAGAACATGGGATGGTGAAGATGATGATATGGGATATGGAATTACACTTGATGCTACGGGAAATATTTATATTGCTGGAAAGACCAATAGATCGGGATATGAGAATTTCAGCGCTTTACTTCTTAAATTCAACAATTCAAATATTTATCAATGGAATAGAACGTGGGATGGAGGTAATTCCAATGATGCAGCTTATGACCTAGCTATCGATTCTGCGGGGAATATTGCCTTAACTGGAGTTGTTGATAATGATCTCTTTCTTTCTAAATATGATGAGGAAGGAAACGAAATTATAACAGAAACTTGGGGTGGAAATGGAGATGATGTAGGATATGGAATAGCTGTAGATAATTCAGATAATTTTTATGTAGCAGGAAAAACAAATAGTTCTGGAGCGCAAGATTTCGATGCAGTATTGATTCAATTTTCTAATTCAGGAACTAAGCTCCTTAATACTACTTTAGGAGGGGGTAGTGACGATGTTGCGTATGATATTGCTGTCGATGAATCATCTGGATATGTTTATCTTACCGGAGGCACTTCAAGCTTTTCCCTCTTAACGGAGACCTCATCTGTGTTTATCACTGAATATGAAATCATTGACGACGGAGGAAATGGAGGAGGTGGTGATGATACCAATGGCATTCCTGGTTATTCACCTCTAATATTAATAAGCGTTATGGGTGTAGTCGCAATAATCATTGGTTTAAGATATACAAATAAGCGTGGCAACAGATTTTCGAATTAAGCTCGGGATGATCCGTTAGAATGGAAAAAAGGAGAGGATTCATTTTAAATCTTAGAGAGATTTGGAATTGAACCATCCTACTTAATATTTTTTTTAAAATCGTATTAGAAACTCATTATTAGCAGCGCAAAATTTGGTTAATAGAAAAAAGCATTCTATTGTTTTTTAAATTATGAAACAAATAAAAAGATTAGAAATGAATATGAATAGAAGAGAACAATATCAAACAAAACTGAATTTTATTACAGATAAAATGCACAATCTCCCCGAGAACCCCAATGAAACCGAATCATCTATAGAGAATTTTTTCCAAACAATTCAAACCTCCATAGAAGCGTCGATTGAGGTGATTGCTATGCTCTGTAAGGATTTTGACTTTGAAGAGGGGGATATGTATGCTAATTTAGATCAATTACGTGCGATAAATGTTTTCTCCCCTGAATTTGTAAAAGAAATGCGCCAACTAAATGCAATGAGATATTTAATACGTCAAAAATTTACCAGCACAGACGAGAATTTGCTTGCTGAACAAAAAATTGTTACTATCAAAATTTTAGATGAATTTGTTGGTCGGATTGATGAAACAATATCTGAACGATTATCCCACATCAAATAAACCTAAGGAAAATTTGACTTTTTTTATGACTATTTAAATGTAAAACCTATTTTTTCTCATATTTTGAATAATTATTCTCTTAAAACACCTATTTTTTAAAATCAAAAATCCCATAGAATGGAGGTTCAAGTTTCATAAGCGCCTAACAGGGCTTGTGAATAATCATTCATAATGTTTATAAGAAATGCATACTTATTGTTATATAGAAAAATTCAAAATAAAATTGAAGGAGTTGATTAAAAAAAAATGCCTGGTGGAGATGGTACTGGACCTGCAGGCCAAGGGTCAATGACAGGTCGAGGTTTAGGATACTGCGCGGGTTATAGTTCACCCGGATTCACAAAAGGCCCAGGAATGGGTATGGCATGGGGCTGGGGACGCGGTCGAGGTCGTGGTGCTTGGGGATATGGAAGAGGCATGGCATGGGGTCGAGGTGGACGATTCAGAAGCCCTGCTTATGCACCATATAGAGCTCCGGCGCCAGTATATAGTGGAGTACCTCCAGCATCTATGAGTGAGGAAGACCAGCTTAATATGCTCAAACAAGAGAAAGATTACTTGGAATCCGAGATGGGAAACATTAAAAACGCGCTTGAAGACATTTCTAAAAGAATTTCAGACCTAGAACAAAAATAATTTATTTTTTTTTTCTATTCTAATTAAACATTATTTATTAATATGAAAGAGTTAGAAGAGAGTCACGAGGATTATTTGAAGGCGATTTATCTCATCTCCAAAAAAAATCGAGGAGGATGGGTATCTAATTCCGAGATAGCAGAAATGTTAGAGGTAAAACCATCCTCAGTTACAAATATGCTCTATAAGCTTCGAGATTTTAATCTTATTGATTGGGAGCCCCGAAAATCTATGAGATTAACCAAAAGCGGAAAAAATATTGCAAAAAATATCTTAAAGCGCTATGAAGTGCTTAAAGACTTTTTTATTAATGTGCTTAACCTAAATGAGAGTGATTCAATAAACAATATCTGTTGCAAAATCGAACATCATCTAACCAACGAAGTTTCTGAAGCCATCTATAATTTGAATTTGAATATTTAATAATCTCAAACTTCCTTAAAGAATCACAGATTGCATTTTTCGATAGTTTATTTTATTTTCCAACTAAAAGATTAAAATTTATAAGAATACAGAGATAGAATTTAATTATGACAGATAATATAAAATTGAAAATTAACGAGAAAGAAATTCCCCTAAATGAAATGATGGAAGAGATGCTAAAGAATCTTTTGATGGGTTATATCAAATCTGCGAAAGGCATTCCTAAAGAAATTAAAACTATTAATATAGATATCAAATTATAATTTTTTTCTTTTAATTATCATTCCTATCAAATCTTCAAAAGTAAATTTATTTAAATATTGAGTTCTCAATATAAGTCTTTTTATAGTTTCTAAATTTATTTATAGATTGTAAATATTAAATTTAGAAAAATTTACTTATAAGTGACTATTATGTCCGAAGAAACACAAAAAACAAAAAAACTTGATATAAAATTAACTTTTTTTATAGGCTTAGCTTTTTTCACGACGGGGATTTCATGGAGTCTTTATAATACACAAGTTAATCAAGCTCTTTTAGGATATCTAAAACTATTCTCAATAGTAGGAATCTTAATGGCTGTTGATAACATAATAGGAGTAATTATTCAACCGATAATGGGATCTGTATCAGATTCAACACGTTCAAGATTAGGTCGAAGAATGCCCTATATTATAATAGGAACAATATCTGCTGCTATTTTTTTCGCACTTATTCCTACAGGTTTTGATACCCAGCTTTGGATATTACTACTATGGATGTTCTTATTTAGTATAAGCATGGGCTTTTACCGCTCCCAAGCAGTTGCTTTAATGCCTGATTTTATAAGACCGCATAATCGAAGTAAAGCGAATGCAATAATCAATTTAATGGGAGGGATAGGAACATTACTGGCAACTCTAATTAACCTTGCAGTCAATTATATTGGACTTCAATTAGCGTTTATTTTAGGATCACTATTAATGCTTGGAGCACTTGGTATTTTGGTTTGGAAAGTTAAGGAAAGTGAAGCTTTTTCTTATCAGTTAATCCTTAAAGCGGAACAAGCGGGTAAAGAAACTGTAGCAGATATCCAACCCCAGATTAAGAAACCGGGGTTGATTGAAAGTCTAAAAGATATAGCTAAGGAAAAAGATAAAAGTACCTTATTCATTTTACTAGCAATTTTTTTCTGGTTTATAGCTTATCAAGGTGCAGAAGGATTATTCACTGCTTATGCAGGTCCCGAAGGTTTAGGAATTGTAGATTCAAAAGGAACGGCAGGATTTTTATTATTCTTCGTTGCAGCCCCATTTATCTTATTTGCTTATCCCGCTGGAATAATTGCCAATAAAATCGGAAGGAGATTAACCATTAAAATTGGTTTAGGTGTAATATTGTTTGGTATGGTGTTTGCATTTATAATTCAAACTAATCTTACAATGCTACTTATTGGACTAATTATATTCGGGTTAGGATGGGGTATGGTAAATGTTAATTCTATAGTGATTGTATGGGAATTAGCGCCTTCTGCAGAGAAAATAGGCACATATACAGGGGTATATTATTTCTTTAGCGTTTTAGCGGCGATATTGGGACCTTATGTTATTGGTTCTCTTATGGATCTGTTTGGAATAAGTTCAATGTTTTTGAATTGCGCAATGTTCTTTTTGATATCATTAATCCTTATGTTTTTCGTTAAGCGAGGAGAAATCGAATTAACAGAAGAAGAAAAAATTGCCAAAGAAAAAGCTATGGAACGATTATAAAATTCTTAATTTCTTTTTTTTTTTCCCACAAATTTATACTGATTCTATCTTTCTTTTATTTAAAGCAATAGATCAAACGATGAAACTTGAACCCGAATGTATTGGATGTTTATTTAATCAAGTCTTAAAAGCGTTTAAATTACTTGAGGTTGATGCGGATCGCAATTTAGTTATAAAAACACAAAAAAGTATTATGGAATTTCTCTTGAATCAAGACCTTGACTCGATCTCTGCGCCTTTAGTGGGAAGCTTTCTCTATTCCAAAATTGGAGAAATGTTGGGAACAGATGATCCTTATAAAGAATTAAAACAGGAATATAACCAACTTGCCCTACAATATTACAATGCCACAAAAGAATATGTTTTGAATCAGCAAGATCCATTATTTGAAGCCTTGCTTGTATCAGCCCTCGGAAATACGATAGATTTTGCAAGTCAACATAAAATAGATTTAGTGAATGACCTTGAGAATTTTTCAGCAGAAGATCTCGCGATAAATGATTATCCAGAATTCAAGAAATTACTTGAAGAAAAAAGAAAGTTGTTAATCCTTGGAGATAATTGCGGGGAGATCGTATTCGACAAATTAATGATCGAGATCCTTCAAGAAATCAATCCCGATTTAGAGATAATCTATGCCGTAAGGAGACGACCAATTATCAATGATGCCACTATGGAGGATGCTAAAGAGATCAGTCTGACTTCAATGGTACGAGTAATTGAATCAAGTGGAGCCCCAGGAATAGATTTGAAAGATATCACTCCGGAATTTAAAAAATATTTTTCTTCAAAGGAATATGTGATTTTATCCAAAGGGCAAGGAAATTTTGAAACTTTAAATGGAGAGACAATTCCCAATAATGATCTATTCTATTTATTAAAAGCAAAATGTGTCCTTATGAAACGTATATTTAATGTAGAAGTGGGAAGTCTAATTTTTAAAAAGCGTGAGAAAAAAAATTAAAATATAGTTCTATTTATTAATTCTCTCTCATCTTTTTTATAGCCTCTGTGAAAAAACCGAAATCTTTCATAGATTCCTCCTCTCTATTTTGTAAATTGTGGAAATATTCTTCGATCTGCATATATAAAATTTTTTTAAATGAATCAAATTTGCACACTTCAATACACTCCTCAATTTCATCTTGATATAGAGTATAAAAATTATCAAGCGCCTTTTCTGCTTGTTCCCGTATTCCCTCCTTTACAAAATCTTTATCCAAAATCGCAATAAGTACGAGACTGTGTCTATTCACTATGATCATTTGAACATTCAATCCCTTTATAATTATCTCTTCGATCCGTCCAAGCGAATCTTTTCCAAAAAGAGATAATGCGCCCACAAAAGAAGATAATAGGATAGGATTAATATCCGAATCGAGAATCAGATCTACCAAATACTCTCCAGATTCTTTACAAATAACAATGCCTTTTAATAAATTCATATCATATTTAGTTCTATCTCGCACTTCACTTGCCATAATTATCCCTTGTTCCTTTTTAACATATAAAAAACAATCGTATTGTAAAATAAATGAATTCTTTAAAACTTTATTTATACTAATTAGTCATTAGTTAATCATAGTATCTACCAATCTATTATTAAAGCTATAATATTGAGGAATTAATACTTTTCACTTTCTAATTTCTTAATTTCCAAAAAATCTTTCCTTGATAAATGTTCTTCTGTATGATGTTTTTGCTTTCTAATATATCCAACGTTTCTAATATATTTGATTCTGTGTTTATGGATGTTTTAAATGTCTCTATTATTTGTTCTTGCCTCATTGGATGTCGCTCTATGATTGAAAGAAACTCTTTTTCAAAATCTGAGGAAAATTTACCAAAAATACCCATCTCTGGAAAATTAATATCTTTATAATCCCCAAAAATCTCATCTAAAAGTTTTAGTATAGTATTTTTCGGTTTTTTCACCCATATTTCTACAGGAGGCCTAATGGGTACATTAATATCAATCCTGTCTGGTTGAATATCATCCAAGAAAGATTTGATTTGTAATAATTCATCTTTAGAATCATTTACATCTCTTACCAACATCACTTCGATCCAGAACTGTTTAGTAAAACTTTCTTTAAATTCCAAAAATCCTCTTATTAAATTATCAAAATTAATTTCAGGATGAGGACGGTTGATTAACCTAAAGGTTTTTGTATTTCCCGCATCTAATGTTGGGAGAAGTAAATCCACATCAAATAAAATATCCCTTACATTCTTTTCAGATAAGAGTGACCCATTGGTAATAACACATATTGGTTTATTGGTCCTTTTTTGTGCGAATCGAATTAATTCTCCTAAATCCTTATATAAGGTTGGCTCTCCGCTTCCCACAAGAGTGAGGTAATCAAAATCTTGCTCGCTTTCCGTCAAAACTTCATCGATTTCTTTTATAATATCTCGTTTTGGGCAATAGTTTTTTCGTTTATTGGTAAAAATCGTCGTTTTTCCTAACTGGCAATAAATGCATTGATAATTACATGTTTTACTTGGGAGTGGATCAATTCCTAAGGACTTTCCAAGACGTCTACTCGGAACTGGTCCATATACATATTCCATTTCTATGGAGATAAATTTAGTCTACATAATATAGGTTGTGATTATCAGTAAATTAAAATTCATTATAGTAAAAATAAGATTATAAGCGTTAAGATCTAAATCTTTAAATATTTAGGAGTAGAATTCTATTTAATAATATTTAATAGATGAAAAAAATGAGTAAAGAAGACGCAGTTCCTTTGAAAGAAAAAATTTCATTCGGTTTATCAGCTATCCCAGATCAATTAACATACCAAGTGTTTCAATTCTTAATATTCACGTTCTATTTCACAGTAGTGAAAATAGAATTAACATATATGCTTATCGCATATGTAGTTTGGGGAATTTGGAATGCGATTAATGATCCCCTATTAGGAGCACTCTCAGAACGGACTAAGGCGAAAGATAAATGGGGAAAACGGAAATATTTTTTAGTCATTTCCTTTATTCCATTGAGTATCACAATGATATTAATGTTTTGGGTACCATTTGAGGGACAAATTATAAAGTTCACTTGGTTTTTGGCAACTATTATCCTTTTCGAATTTTTTTATACTCTCTTTGATGTAAATGTGAACGCATTATTTCCTGAGATGTTTCCAAATGAAGAAAAACGAGCTTCAGTGAATATTTTTATTAAAGGCACTACGATTATTGCCTTATTATTAAGTTCTCTTCTTCCGATGATTCTGGTTCCTAATTTAGTTCCGGCGAATGATAGCGAGATTCCTGAAATCATGCCCGATTATTTTTTAATGGGTATAGTCCTAGCTATAATTATTATAGTGGTAACCATACCTTTTTTAAAATATGGCGTAAAAGAGCGAGAGGAAAAGGATGAAGATTTCGAAAAAAGACCATCATTTATTGAATCTCTAAAAGTTACTTTGACTAACAAAACCTTTCTAAAATTCGTTATAGCTAATACGATGGTGTGGTATTGCTTTAGCATTCTACCTACAATAATTCCAATTTATGCCACCCAAATTCTTGGATTTGAAGAAGAAGGTATTTATGTTTCTCTGGGTTTAATGATCGCATTTTTAATAGCCGCTCTAAGTCTTCCAATCCATAAAAAAATGGGTGCTAAGTTTGGAATGAGAAATGCTTTTCTAATTACTTTGGGAATATGGATATTAACATTATTGCCCTATGCTTTAATTAGTGGGGAGGCTTTTCAAATACCATTCTTATTAATCACTGCGGCTCAAGGATTTCCGCTCTCTGGGGCATTATTCTACGTTGATATTTTACATGGAGATGTAATAGATGAAGATGCTTTAAGCTATGGAGTGAAGCGCTCTGCAAGCTATTATGGTATTAATGCGTTTATACATAGAATTTCTGTAATTTTGGTTATAGTGACTATATTCTTTATGTTTGGCAATATTGGTTGGGAAAAGAATTATGAACCTGTGGTATCAGATCCCTTATTAGTCGAATTAGGTCTAAAGGCAATTATTTTTCTCTTTCCAGCACTTGCATTAGTAGTAGCTATAATCTTTATGAAATCTTATCCTCTTCATGGAGAAAAACTACATGCCATGCGAAAAGAGCTAGCAAAATATCCCGAATTATTAGAATAAATCTCAAATATCTATTTTTTCTTTTTTTAAAGAAATAATTTTGCTAAAATAATTAAAAAAGAAGTTTAGTTATTTAGATGTAATAAATGTCGTGTTTCTTCCACAGTAGCGGGTTCTCTTCCAATTTCTCTGGCTAAGCGAACCATTCGTTTGACAAGTTGGGCATTACTATTAACTAATTCTCCTTTATCAAAATAAATGGTATCTTCTAAGCCTGTCCTAATATTACCACCCATGCACATCGCGATAACAGTAGTTCTTAGGTTGTATTTTCCAACTGTCACGACTTGCCAGGTGGATCCTTCAGGTAATTGATGGATCATATGCATTAAATTTTCGGGTGTTGCGGGAGCCCCACCCTGAATCCCAAGCACTAAACTAAAATGCAGAGGAAGTTCAAGAACACCCATATCAACTAAATCCATAATGTTTGCGATATGCCCCGAATCGTATACTTCAATTTCAATCCCGCATCCTAATTTCTTACACTTTTTCACAAACCGCTTATTAAAATCGAGGGGATTTCGAAACGTATGGCTCCCATAAGGTGTTCGAAATTCAAAAGTGCCCGCATTAATCGTAAACATTTCAGGGGTGGGGTCAATTGTGAGTAAATTTAATCTCTGTTTAAGATTTGGCATTATAATCGCTTGTCCATATTTTTTTCCACTACTGCTCGTTTTTACTCCATGTTCTATCCATGCACCTATACCATTACCTATTTGGGTAATTATAGGACATTTATCTTTAATTAACCGGACAGCTTTATTATACACATTAATATCTGGAGTATTTTGTCCATCCTCTCCTCGTACATGAAGATGACAAATTGTCGCTCCAGCCTCATAACATTCCAAAGCATCTTGAGCTTGCTCCTCTGGTGTAATGGGGATGGCTTCATTGGCCCATTTACCATGGATTCCTCCGGTAATAGCTACGGTGATAATAACTTTATCCCGTGTTAAAAGATCTGGTTTAATTTTTAATCATTCTCTTTTCTATTTTTTAATATTCAAATAAAATTTCTCTCTGAAGATATTAAATTATTTCCATTTATAAAATCCTTGACCTGATTTTAATCCTAATTCTCCTTTTTCCACTTTTTCTTTAAACTTTTCGGGGGGTTTATCTCTCGGGTCCCCACTCTCTTTATAATAGGACATCTCTACATTATAGGCCACATCCAATCCAATTCCATCCATTAGTTCAAAGGGACCCATATTCATACCCGTAAAAATTTTCCATGCCGTATCAATTGTCTCAACATCTGCATTCCCATTCGCCCACATGTGAAGTACTTCACATTTTATCGCCCTCCAAATTCTATTGAAGACGAACCCCATTATTTCTTTTTTAACAACTAATGGAGTGCATTCGATAGAATCTATCCAATTCTTCCCGGTTTCAAAGGTTTCTTGGCTTGTTTCCGTCCCTTTCATGATATCTACCATAGGACGTAAAGGAATTGGGGGATAAAAGTGAATATTTAGGACTTTGTCTTTTCTCTTTACAGCATCCTCAATTTTGGAAACTGGATATGAGGAACTATTGGTACCAATTATTGCATGAGGAGGGGCAAGATCGTCTATCTGGCTGAAGATTTTCTTCTTTAATTCCACATCTTCTGGAACGCATTCGATAATAAGATCAACATCAATGAGTGTTTCAGAAAGATCGCGCTTTAGATTAATATTCTGATATTTTTCCCTTTTATTTTTCGGTCGAAAGAATTTTTTTAGAAATACCTCGACATCTTCTAATACTTCTTTACTCACATCATAAAGGTTTACCGTATAATCATAGAGCGCGGTTCTTGCCGCAATTTGCCTTCCTGTAAATCCTGCGCCAATAATTGCTACTTTTTTAATCTTAGTAGGCATATTTTCTCCTTAGTTGAGTATTTTTTTACCATCTATATTAATTTTTAATTAAGAATTCAATATATTCAATTATTCAACTTATTGAATTAAAAATGTTTCTGAATTATCTCAGATAATTCTTTAATGAGCTTGAACTACTTTTTCCAAAATTTTTAGAAAATAATCATTTTCTTTTTTAAGACCAATAGAGGCTCGTATGTAGCCAGATGCAAAATAATTTGACGCATCATACACAAAAACATTTTGTTTTGCTAAAGTGTTAACGATATTTGGTATTTCGGTATTTATTAAAACAAAGTTTGTGTTGCTTGGATAAGCAGTTACATTTAGTTGTTCACATTTCTCAAGGATTTTTTGTTTTTCTCTTTGTATCAGATCTCTATACTCCTCAATGTAATCTCTATGTTTTAACGCAGCTGAAGCAGCTATAACGCTTGGATATGGGAGCATTATTTCTAAACCCTTGAATTTTTCCCTTAATTTTTCTCCCGTGATTAAATAGCCAATCCCTGAACCAGCTAAACCAAAAGATTTACTTAACGTCCTTAAAATTGCTAAATTTGGATATGTTTCAATTAAATCGATTACCGTATATTTTGAGAATTCAAAATACGCCTCGTCAACTAATAACGTAATATTATCGTTATTCAATAATTTTTTTATCCCCTCTTTTTCTATTATCAATTTTCCGGTTGGATTATTTGGGTTATCCACTACGATCAATGTAGGTTTGTCTATTTCAGAAACGAGGTATTTGTAAGGAAAGCGAAAATCGGGTGCAGATAATTTTACCTTTAAAATGGAAGAAGGCGTTTTTTCGACGGAGTTTTCAATAATGATAAATGCTGGATCTGGAATTATAATCTGATCTACGGTTGAGTGTAAAAAAACGAATTCTTTAATAATAATATCGGATCCAGGACTTAAAAATATAGTTTCTGGACTTATATCGTTATAGTTGGCTAATAAGTGGGTTAATTCATCAACATATTCCTGGGATGTGTACCTATTTAATTTTGCGATTGATTTTTTTACCGCATTTATGACAATATTAGGGGGAAGAAACGGCATTTCATTTTTATCTAATCGTGCTTTCATTCTAATCTTCCTTTATTTTATTATAGCCTATTAAGTTTTCTGATATTTTTAAGGGATCTCTCCATTTATTTCACTTCAATAAGCTCTTTTTTATTATAACCAGTAATCACTTTCATATAACCGTAAAATTTATGGTCCAAATCTGAATCTCCAGTATCAACTTTAAGAGAATCTAATTCTTTCAGCTTTAGTTCAGTTGATATGATGATAAAATTTTCAACTCCGATTTTTCTTATCACTTCTGGCGTAAATTGTTTATTTCCTCTTCCAAGAATAAATCCTTGCCCACCAATGGGAGAAATAATAGCTTTAAACCTTTGATATTTTTCAAAAAGTCTAAGAATTCCCTCCTCATTGAGATCCGTTTTTATAAGTTTTTTATTATATATTGCATCAATACCCAACAATACATATGGAATCCCTAACTCTTTCGCTATCGTTTTAACGGTTGTACCTGGAGCTAATAAATATACGCAATCTTTAAGCATATTTTCAATAAAAAAGTGAGCGATTTCCTTTTTGATTTCTTTAATTGGTCTGTCTGTTCTGGATCTATGTTTTCCAGCTTGTATAAGTGATTGAACTTTAGGAACTTTTAGATAACCATAGAGTTTTGATTGCATTTTATCATCTCGGTATGCTTCCTCATCAATATCCAAGACTTCTTTTTCCACATATTCCGTTCCGTGGAGAAAGCTCTCTAAAATTTCGGCGGCTGCTTTGGGACTGACAGCAAATACAGCACTGAACATCTTAACTCCAGAGGGAATGGCTATCACTGGTATCGATAATTCTATTGCATCATAGATATCTCTGGCTGTACCATCACCTCCGCAAAATACTAGCAAATCAACATTTTCATCTTTCATTTTTTGGACAATTCTCTGTGTATCCGCAGCTTTTGTTTGCTTTGGGATTTCTCCAAGTATAGAGTATTTAAAATCAAACGATTTTACATAATTTTCGCCCATTATCCCGGGTGCGACATAAAAACAGATATCCATATTTTTATCAATATATGATAGAAATTGCATAACTCGTTTAGGGGTAACGGGTTGTGCCCCTAATTCTTTAGCTTTTTTAAGTATCCTGCCGTCAGTTCCTTTAAGTCCTACAGCTCCGCCCATACCAGCTATTGGGTTTACAATCAAACCGATCTTTCTCATATTTGTCTGCCAAATTAACTATATACAATATTATTTTTGAAAATCAATTGAATTTAATGAGTTTTTTTGGAATAAATATTCATAAATTGTCATGATAACTAAAACAATTGATAACTAAAAAAAATAAAGATTTAGACTATTAGAAAAAAATGAAACTGGAATTTAATAAAGATAATACTTATTTCTCGTAATAGTATTCTCCGTGTTTTTCATACATTAATCTAAGGAATATAGGAATCATAAGTGAAAATAAACTCTTCATTATACTCCTACCAACTTTCCCATTTTTGAAATTGATATAGCCATGTTCAGTTTCTCTAACTTTTTTATCAAGGTCTTTCCAAGTTTTAATTATTATATTATAAAATTTGTTCTTATCTATAATATTTTGCGGCATATTCACAGCTGCTCCTGTGTTCTCAGTTTCTACCAAACGTCCTTCTTGAAGATCTTCCACGTTAGATGCTTTGAGATAGATATCATTATCATCAAAAATTTCTGGATGAGTTAGATACATAGGAACAAGGACATCCCAAATATAGATATGATCCAGTTTATGAACTTTCTCATGCAACCAGAATTCATTTTCTAATTTGTCTAGAAATATATCTGGCCAAAAATCTAGTTGTCCGAAATATTCTTTAGTTAATGGTACTTGCTTGCAAATATGACAGTTAATAATTGTCACGGGGCACTTTGCATTTAAAATTTCTAAGGCGGCTGCAAGATCATTGCGCAAATTTACATCTTTTATCTTAGTCCTTCCAATCGTTAACCGTTCGTCGGTTATACCACCCATCAATATGATTTCTTTAACTTTTTCAAAAAAATTAGGATCAATTTTCTGTGCAGCGTAGAGATTGGTTAACGGTCCCAATCCGAAGATTGTAATTTCTTTTGGATTAGAATTCACTTGATCAACGAGAAACTCAGCAGCAGCAGTATTTATTTCTTCTTTTTCACTCGCCCCTTTTAATAATGGAATTTCGGTTTTATTCACAGATGTTAGCAATCTATTAGTTTGTTTATGTACATTTTTGATTGAAGAATTTCCAAAAACGGTTGTTATCCCAATTATTTGAATTTCTTCAGCACCTAACGAATATAAAATAGCTAAGCCATCATCATTCCATCGAAAATTCATACCCATTGTATTATCGGTATCAATAATTACTTTTTTCAAAATCTCAATCAATCCCATAATTATAATTAATTTTATTTGAAGAATGAAATATAATATATTTATTCTGAGGAAATCCCTGATATGAATTTATATAGTTTGCTTTCTTCCGTGAGAAAAAATCCGTAGAGTGCAAGAAAAAGACCGAATATCAGTGCAATCCGAGCGATAATCTCAATAATGGCATTATTTGGGTCAAATATTCCTTCATCAACTACAAGCGAGACACCAGCTAATAAGAATCCAATGATTAGCATTATTCCTCGATATTTTAGCACTTTATCTTTCGAGCGTATCGATTTAATTGCTAAAATTGCTAAAGGAATTAAAGACACCAACATTGAAAACGCATCAAATATGAACGCAATATCACCAATTACTTCAGCAGTTAAAGTGCTAAAAAAGACCATATAAATAAAGGAGATCTCCCAAATTATACTTATTATAAGCATAATTATCAAAAATGCTAGCACTTTCTTTGAATCAGGATAAAGTAATTGATAGAATACATACAACCAAGACATAACTAATAATGGGATTAGTCCAAAATTAATGAAAATCAAGGTCTTATCATCCACAGAAACCTCTATTCCAAATAAGCCAAGTAGAAATTGGAAGCTGAAATAGACTAATCCACCAAGAAATGATAATCCCATCAACACTCCACCTATTAATTCCTTTTGCCCTGTATACTTATAATTGATATAAAATTTAATCGATAAACCAATCATCAAGGCCATTATTAAAAAACCTAATGTATGATATATTATTTCAAAGACCATTTTTTATCACTTACTCAATTTTTTAAATTTTAAAAATTCTATATTTTTGTATATATCCTTAACTTCTATACCATAATAGTTTTTAACTATGTCAAGTAAGAATTCTCCGTATCTTACGTTTATCTCAACATCAAATTCCTTTTCCAAATTTTTGATAATTTTATTGAGATTTAGATTTTTCTTTTTATTTACTAATTCCGCAACTGAACTTGAAAGAAGATAGGCATTTTTAATCTCATTTTTTAGATATTTTACAGATTGAACCCCAAAGTTTTCCTTGAAAAATCTTTGAGTAAATCCTCTTACTACTCCTAAGTCGGCATCAGTAATGATTTTATCTTTATCTTTTATAATTTCTACATCTCTAACAACAACATCAAGGCTTAATTCCTCCTTCACTTGACGGTACTCATCTTCACTTAGAATTTTATATGTAATTTCAAATGTCCCCGCAAAGATATAATCAAACAATGTCTCATAAAGATCAGCCAAAAACTCTTTTTCTTTAATTAGAATTATGCCTATCGACTGTTTATTCAAAAGACTTTTTAGAATATAGTTAAAAGTCAAGGGATAAAGATTTAGTTGTAACAAATCCATATCATTTTCGGTAAAAGGAGCAACCCCCACATCTTTAATTTCAAAAGCGATACCGGGAGCAGGTACAAAATCTATTTGTTCCCTCGCACGAATGTTAAAATTTTTATCAAGATAGACGATAAATGTATGGTCGCATATTGTCTTCTCAATTGTAATGGTAGTTAATCCTTTTTGACTTGATTGTATTGGCTCCTTGGGAACCATCAGCCATCCTGATTTCTGACAGACAGGACAGATAATATATATTTTTTGTTCATTATTCGCCAGCATTTTTAAACCATCTTTGAAAATAGATTTGAACAACTTATCTATATACAAGAATGTGAGATGAAGATATTTAAATTTTGGTAAAATCGGAATAATATCCAAATCTAATTTTACACATAGCTAATGGAATATTATAAAAAGTAATCCGACAAAAAGGAAGAAGATAAAAAGCATCCAATTTTACTCGATTTTGTATAATATATTTAAGTATATACTATATTTCTAAATACATCTATATGGAAATTGTGATTGGAAATTTGATTGAGATCAGAAATTAGCACTAGTGCTAATCTTCATTTTTAATATGAAATTTCGATTATGATTTCTCTACTTAATTTATATTGCTTTGAGAGCTCTATCTATATTATTCTAATACTAAAGAGTATTTTACGAAAAGAAAATAAAAGAAATATTAATCTGAAGATTTTTCTAAAGTTTTCCGAATTCTATTTACAATCTCTTTAAATGCTTTCGCGCTTTCTGAATCGGGGTATTTAACCACAAACGGTAAACCCTCATCTCCCTGGGTGCTTACTTCGGTTTCAAATGGCACTTTCCCTAATAGCTCTACATTAAAATCTTTTGCGGCTTTTTCTGCACCTCCAGGAGGGTATAAGTCAATATGCTTCCCACAATGAGGACATTCAAATCCAGACATATTCTCAATAATACCCAAAACTTTCCTTTCCATTATTTGGGTCATTTTGATGGTTTTTCTGGCGTCCATTAAGGCTACTTCTTGCGGGGTTGTCACAACAACCACATTTTCATCTGGAATTAATTGTAAAATATCCAAGGTCTCATCTGAAGTTCCTGGAGGGAGGTCAAATACAATATAATCGAGGTCTCCCCATTTTGCATCACCTAGGAATTGTCGAATTGCACCCATCTTCATGGGACCTCTCCAAATCACTGGAGTATCGGTATCTTGTGTAAGAAATGACATACTAAGAACTTTAATTCCCATTGGACCATTTACGGGATAAAACTTTTTCTCTCCCTTATCAACCCTTGGCTTTAATTCGTTGCTGACACCCAACATTTTAGTCACGTTTGGACCCGTAATATCGACGTCCATAATGCCCACGTCTAATCCATAACTCGCTAAGCTCATCGCAAGATTTACAGCGACTGTGGTTTTTCCGACACCACCTTTACCAGAGATAATTACAAGTTTATGGTCAATCTTCGCCATATTAGACTCTATATCTTTCATCCTACGATCCATTTCTTCCTTTTTTCCTTGCGCGACTGTTTCATTCAAGTCTATTTCATCTGGTATCTCTTCATCCGCCATATTTTATCACTCTAATTTGTTTTATTATTTTTCCTATGTTGTTATTAATGCTCACTCTCTTTAATTCTATTGTTAATAATTTATGAAAGATCTCTTAGTTTGATATTATTTTTAATTAAAGAGAAGTAAGACTAATTATAGAAAATATTTTTTCTAATTATTTGAATGATTATTCATTAAAAAATTTTGCATTTATAAGGAAAAAATAAATGCGAGAAAATACCTAAAATCGATACTGATAAAAAAAAAGTAAAATTAAAAAAACTCTGATTAAGTCTATTTCTTGTATTCAATTGCGATTGAGGAATTTTTTGGTACCTTCTTTTGTAGCATTTTGAATGCATATAAAGAGGATGAAAAGGTTTTCGCATTATATCTCTTCACCACATCATTTAGCTCATCATCGAACACTCTCACGAAGATTTCAATATCAGGATATCGAGAAGAAATCTTTGCAGTCAAATATATTGCCTCATCAAATTCTAATCGGCTGGTCCAGAAAATATATAATTGTTCAACCTCGTTCAGATTCACATGGACTCGAATATCACTTAAAAAGCGAGGGAAATCATTGATAATATGTAATTTTTCATTTTCGGGAAATGGAATCCCATCATGGATATCATCAAACAAAAACACCTCACGATCATCTTGGGTTGAAATATCATAAGCGAGCCTGTGACATAAATGATCTCGTCCAATAACAATAGCTTTACCTTTACTTGCTCTAGACCATTTAACCACTGCATCCATCGCCCATTTCGATACTGAAAAAGCAAAGGCGTTAATGGGATCTTGTTGGAGATATTCTCGAACGTGACCTTCAAAAGCTCTGACATAGATGGGACATATTTTATTAAAATTGCGAATTTTTTCAGAGCAAATGATTGAAATTCGATAATCATTGGTGCAGATGAAAACTTCCTTCGCATCCTTAATATTGAGATTTAGCAAGTTTTTAGTATCAGTGGGATCCCCCACGGTCACAGCATATCCTTGATTGATATAATCCTCTACCTTTTCCTCATCATCTTCGATAATACAAAATGAACGTTTATTCTCAATGCAATATTCGATTATTCTCACTGAGAGGTGGTCATATCCAATAATGACCGTATGATTGTGTTGATGTTTACAGAGAATTCTACTTGTTATCAAAGGATTATATTTTTCGAGGAGTTCCCCAATAATGAATCCAAACACAATGACTTCTAATATAATGGGCCAAACGAGAGCATAAAATGCAGCAAAATCACTCGTAGTGCTCGGACAACGCACGGTTAATGAATAAAGAAAGATCGCCCAAAATTCATGAATCGGTTCGGTAAAAAAGAAATAGGTGAATCCACCTAACCAGAATAAAAATAGAAATAAAAATGGATACTTATATTGTTTTAACTTAAGATGGATTTCAATTAAATAGTTCATTATACTCATATATCTATCACTTTTTCTCTAATGATAGTTATCATATAAAAAAATCAAATAAAACATTTCTCTATATTTTCTCTTGTCCCAATATAGACCTATATAGATACCCTTGATTTTTGAATTGATCAAAATAAATTAATCATTCTAAAGTCCCTATTATTTCCATGAGAATTTTTCTATTTCTTTCCCATGCCTTATCAACAGCACGTTGTACAAACTTTTTCATTGCAGCCTTGACTACGGTCCTATTCAGTACAATTTTTAGTTTTGACATGACTTTTTCAACAATCAGAGATTTAATTAGGTTTTCTAGAGATTCACCTTTAGAGGCCTTTTTAATAATCCGTTTAAACGTCTTTCGGATGGCTTTTTCTACAACTACCTCGAGATTATCCTTTACATTAGGGGACATTTTATACAGAGAGAAAATTTTAGTTTTGAAAACTTAATAAAGATATTACTACTTATTTCTATGTATTTAGATATTATTCATAACAATTCCCTTCGTATTTTATTCTGATTGAAAATGTCATTACAAATTACTTGGTATGGAACTGCGTGCTTTATTGCTCATTTGGACGACGCAAATATATTATTTGACCCTTTTTTCTCGAGAAATGAGAATGCGCGGCCTATTATTAACACAAAACCAGTAGAGATAAATGCAATTGATGCGATCTTTATTACGCATGCACACTTTGATCATATCACCGAAGCGGGATTTTTTGCTGAGAATCTAAATGTTCCCGTCTATTGTTCCGAAACAGCAAAAGAGAATATCATACGATGGATGAATGGTGAAATAATAGAAAGCCATAAAGAAGAGTTTTCTAAAAGAGCTGAACAGCACATCAATACAATTAATTATGGAGAATCCATTAAAGTAGGGTCTAATTTAGAGATTCATCCAATTAAATCATGTCATATCTCTTTTGATGCGAGAACTATTTTGAGCCGACTATTTTCTTGGAATTTCCTGAAACAGTTGAAAACGATATCGAAATATGGACGAGGATTCCCACAAGGGAAAGTTTTCGGATATAGACTATTATATAAGGATCTGAGCCTCATCACCTTTGGAAGCTTATGTGTAAAATATATACAAGACTTAGAACAATACAAGGGATGCGATGTATTGTTAATACCTTACGCTGGAAATAGTACAAAACATATGGTTGAGAAGACAATTCAATTAATTGATGTATTAGAGCCGAGTATACTTATTCCTCACCATTGGGATAACTTCTTTCCTCCATTGAGTCGTGAGGAAGATTTAAATTCTTTAAAAGAAGAGATTAAGCAAAATTATCCTGAGATAAACCTAAAAATACTTCCTTTCGAAGAGAAAACATCAATTACTTAATCCATATTGAATTTAACATTCACTTGATTGTATTCTTTCATTTTTAGAATTTGATGTAATCTTATAACTACTCAGAATCTACTAATAATGTGAGATTTAAATTGAGAGTTATATTATTTTGATTCAGAATCGAAAATCTCTTGGGCAATTCTAAGAAACGCTCTATCAATGCCTATATTTTCTTTTGCGCTCGTTTCTATATAACAACTTGCACATAATTCTTCTTTTGTTTCCACACCCTCATTTTTTGAAATAGGTCTATTAATATCCCCATCAACAAGATCCAACTTATTGCCAATTAGAATCGAGGGTTTTTCTTTAATTACTCGCTCGATTTCTTCTTTCCACTTGGATAAATTCATCAAAGAAAATCTGCGGGTTAAGTCAAAGGTATAAATAATTCCGTGAGCCCCAGCGTAAAAATTCGGGCGAACTGCGAAGAATCGTTCTTGTCCTCCAAGGTCCCAAATTTGTAGAGTTATTTGTACATTTTCATTAGGAAGAGCTATCCGTTTGATGAAAAGATTTGTCCCAATGGTTACTTTTGTGTCCTCTATGAATTTATCATCGACATATTGATGCAGAATTGTTGTCTTCCCCACCGCGCCATCTCCGACTATGCAAATCTTATAAAGACGGTTAAAATTATGTGTCATAATTTTTGGTCCTAGGAGGTATACTCCTTTAAAATTCGGTAAATTAAGTGCAGTATTTAATTACAGCTATAATAACCCTATAATAATTATAAAGTAATGAAACTATTATAATTTTTACTCGCTTGTTAGAAAAGAGAAAATCGTAAATCCATTAATTCAAAAGTAATATCCAACTCAATTTTAATCTGAACCTTCTCTTTAAATGAATATTCGATTATCTCAAGCCTATTAAAGCAAACTTTAAAACAAATGGATATGTATCATTTTTTAATAATCAAAAATAGTACTTATTAGATTTAGAATAAATTAGTTTTGAGGATTAATATGTCAGGAAAAACAGATAGAAAGTTAGATTCCTCTGGTAAACGTATGCTCGATTTTATTAAAAAGATATGTGATGAGGTGGGACCTCGTGTGGGAGGTTCGGAGGCGGAGGATCAAGCAGGAAATATAATTTATGAAGAAATGTCTACATTTTGCGATGAAATGGAAAAGCAAGAATTCGAATGCCATCCAGGTGGGTTTTTAGATTATATTTGGGTCACAGCTATTTTTTATATTATTGGAATGCTATTCTATTTTTTTATTCCAATACTCTCAGCGATTTTGATATTGCTGGGCATTTTAATCTATTTCGCTCAACAAGCCCTTACCTTAGAGATTATTGATTTCTTATTTCCAAGGGTTCAATCATTCCATGTAATAGGAAAAATAAAACCTAAAAATGAGGCGAAGAATTTGGTTTTACTTGGGGGACATCACGACTCTGCGTATGAATTTCCACTATTAAGCAAGTTGGGGGGATATTCAAGATATCTAATTATGTTAACACTGGTGATTTCTATTTTAAACATCATCTTGTCGTTGGTAAATTCTATTATATCGGTACCACTATTAGATTATATTCAGATTGGATTATTTTTTATCGGAGTTCCGTTGATTCTCATTATTGCGGCATTTTTACGATCAAATAAAGGTGTACTTGGAGCAAACGATAATTTAACGGCGGTTGCTGCCATATTAGAGATTGGGAAATATTTTGCGAAGGAAGAAAACCGTCTAGAGGAAACGGAACTATGGCTGGTAAGTTTTGCTGGAGAAGAACATATGCGTGGCTCGAAGAGATTCGTTTCTATGAATAAAGAAGAACTTGAACATCGAAATGCTACCCTATTTAATCTTGAATGTTTAAGCGGGGATACCTTCCTTTTGGCTACCGCGGAGAATCTCTTTTTTGCAACGCATTCGGAAAAAGTAGTTAAAATGGGGAAAAAAGCAGCCGACGACTTAGGTATTGACATAGAAGTCGGACCTCTAAAGTTTGCGGGAAGTGATTCTGCGAACTTTTCACGCAAAGGATTAGAGGCATCCACCTTATTTGGAAGAGTGAAAAAAGGGACTCCCGCCGATTGGCATACTATGAGAGATACTCCAGAGCGCTTAGATGGAGAGAGTATAGTAAAAGGAGCCGAAATCGCTCTTCATTACGTCGAATTGGTTGATCAGAGCTAAATATCATCATAAATCTATATCATTCTGCCCTAATTTTTTTTATTTTAGATCAATTAGACCTTAGTATTTTTACGAAAAAGTGAATATAATTGAATTTAATGGTATGATTATCAAATCTCATAAACAACTATTACGATTAAATTTTAATAGAATTGTGATTTATTTTAAATAACTGAATTAAGAATATTTATTCAGAATACCTTAAAATATATTAAAATACAATCTTAAAACGAGAGGTCAGATAACAAAAATGACGATTATTGGAATTCCTTCCTTTGGAAGCGGTGGTCTAAATTCTAACCTAAATCCTCGATTTGGAAGATGTGCGGCATTTACTTTCGTCACAGTTGAAAATGGTGAAATTGAAAAGGTGAAAACAGTTCCTAATAATGCTGCAAATGCAATGGGAGGCGCAGGTATTCAAGCGGCTCAAATTATCGGTAATAATGGAGCATCAGCCGTAATTGTAGGTAATCTTGGACCGAATGCAGCCCAAGCATTAGGTTCTCTTAACTTGGATATTTATCAAGCACCTGCTCAACAAATAACTGTTAAAGAGGCGGTTGAAAAGTTCATTAAAGGAGAACTTCAAAATATCTCGGGAGCAAACGTCGGCGCTCATTATGGAATGGGCGGTGGTGGTCGAGGTATGGGTGGAGGAGGCGGTCGTGGAATGGGCGGAGGAATGGGAGGCGGACGTAGAAGAAATATGTAACTTTTTTTTATAATCCTTTTTAATTTTTATATATTAACACGGCTAAATAAACTGCTCTTAATGGATTTATTTCAGATCTAATTTTTTATTAAAACTGATTAATTACCAATTAGAAAGTATTAGGAATAACTTTTTATAGGATTAAAATTTACTTTAAATAGTTGGATAAAGAATAATTATTCAAAATAAATAAAATAACCAATGCTAATTTTGCATTGAATTATTCACTTTAATACATGTTTATTAAAATATGGATGATAATATGCCAATAAAGGATAAACCTTTGGCTCAAAATGGATCTAAACGGATTTGTGTCACTGGAGGAAAGGGTGGAACGGGTAAAACATTGATTGCTGTGAATTTGGCAACAATGTTCAAGAATGAGGGAAAAAAGGTACTATTAGTTGATGGGGATGTTGAAAATCCCAATACATACCTTCTACTGAATGGGAAATTAGAGAATAAAGAGAGTGTTCCTTTTTTCAAGCCAGTTATTAATGAGGAAAAGTGTTCAAAATGTGGATTATGTGCAAAAAATTGTGCCACGCATGCTCTGCTTCATGTAGAAGGGCAATATCCGATACCATTTTTGAATTTATGTTCAGGATGTAAGCTTTGTTATAAAATTTGTCCCGAGAATGCAATTGAAGAGGATTATAAGGAGTTAGGATGGACTTATGAAACAAGAGTTAACGGAATGGATCTTTTGGTGGGAGAATTAAAACCTTCTGAAGCTCGCTCTGTAGGTATCGTAGAAGCTCTAATGAACAAAATTGACCAAAGGTTAAAAGAATACCCAGAAAGATATGACGTGATTGTAATGGATACGGCTCCAGGTGCTCATTGTGATGTAGAATTATTATTAGAAAAGGCAGAGAAAATAATTCCTGTAACTGAGCCTACGAGGTTTGGAGAATTGGATTTGATTAGAATAATCGAACTAATAAATCTTTTAAAAAAGGATTTCAGAGTGATTGTAAATAGATCTTCTCTATTAGGATTCAGAGAAGAATTTTTAGATAAGCTTGATGATCAAGATATACATATTTTGGGTGATATACCCTTGGATGATGAGATAGTGAAATCATACTGTCAAGGTGTACCTCTTATGGAAGAAAATGGCAAATTTGATACCGAAAGCGAAGGCTATAAGGCATTTCAGCAAATATTTATAAATCTACAAAATTGGTTAAATGATTCAAAAATGGAGGAAAGTATATAAGATGGATGCAAAAGCAGTAGGAATAATTTCGGGAAAGGGAGGAGTTGGAAAAACATCCTTGACCGCCTCACTCGCGAGTTTAGCGGAAAAGGATCCCAAAATAAGTCCTATGATTATGGATTGTGACGTAGATGCCCCCAATTTGGCTTTGATATTACCATCTAAAAAGGATGCTAACATAAAAACGAAAGATACGTATACTACATTGAAGGCACGTTTTAATGAAGAAGATTGCGTCCATTGTAAACAATGCATAGATGACCACTTTTGTGAATTTCACGCATTAAGCTGGGATGAAGAGAATGAAATCCCGATTATTGATTACTTGGCATGCGAAGGATGTGGAGCGTGTAAAGTTCTATGTCCTGAACATGCGTTTGAAATTAATCCAGTAAAAAGCGGAGAGATTATTTCTTACAAAACCAAATTAGGACCTCAATTAGTATACGGAAAGACAGAATTAGGGAGCACGACCTCTGGGAAATTAGTATCAGAAAGCAAAGAATTTGCGAAAAATCTGGATATAAATAAAGAGCTTGATTTGACCATTATTGATGGCCCACCAGGTATTGGATGTCCCGTCATTGCCACAGTTTCTGGATTAGATTATGTGATAACAATATGTGAACCTACTCCCTCTGGACTTCACGATGTAATACGGGCGATTGAAGTGGTTAAAGAATTTAATATTCCATTTGGAATAGTGATAAATAAAGCAGATTTAAAGAGTCCTTTCCAAGATGAGTTCAAGGAATTTATAGAAAATACAGGATATGATATTATAGGACGAATTCCATTTGATCTACAGATTGCTCACGCAATGGCACATGCTGAACCCGTTGTGGATTATGCTCCAACATCAGAAGCCAGTAAGGCAATTGGAGAGATTTACAAGAATCTAAAGAAAATTTTAATAGATTTATAAATTTTTTATATAACCAAAATCCATTATTTAAGTTCTTTAAGTAATGAGATAATGCGTTCGGCTTTATAAATTTATAAACAATAATATAAAGAATTAATAGAATTGGGAATTTACTTCAAGTAGATAAGATCTAATCTTTATAATATTAATTAGGTGATAAAATATTCCGCCTCAAAATTTTATGGAAATTTATAATTTTTTACCCCAGACAAATTGTAAAAAATGCGGTAAAGATACATGCATGGCATTCGCTCTTGAATTATTAAAAGGAAATGTGAAGATTGCGGATTGTACCCCTTTAGTCGAAGAGGAAAAATATTCAGAAAAGCTTAAAAATTTAAAAAATTTAATCGGAGATGAAGAGGGAAAACAAAAAGAGCTTCGCATCAATGTAGATGAGGAAGAGTGTGACGGATGTGGAATATGTGTGACAGTGTGTCCGGTTAATGCCCGTTATTGTTATTCCACCCTCAGTGGAAAAGCTCCAGATTTTCCTCCCGATGAACATCAATTGTTTGTTGTTAAAGGTGGGAAATGTGAGCTTTTAAATCTTGAACATTGTAGAAGGGTAGCTGCAGAGGGAAGAGAACGGGAATGTCGAGTGTGCGAAACTTATTGTCCTCGAGAAGCCGTCAAAATTGAATATGTTTAATTATTTACTCATTCTTACTGATTAAAATAATAATAAAAATGTGAATGAAATGAAAAAAATAACTTGCACTGGATGTAGCCTTTTATGTGATGATATTATTATCGAGGAGGGAAAGGAAGTTGAAGAACTCATCGGAGCATGTTTAAAGGGTCAAGATAGACTTGATCAAGTTCATTCTGAAAATAGGATCTTAAAACCTCAAATAAGAAAAGGGGAGGAATTAAAGGAGGCAAATTGGAATGAAGCATTAGAAAGAACAATTGAACTCATAAATAAAGCACAAAGACCTCTTTTATATGGATTTTCAACTGTGTCTTGTGAAGCACAAGTAAAAGCAATCAAATTAGCAAAAAAAATAGATGGATTTATTGACTCAAACTCCACGATCTGCCAAGGCAAGACCTTTAATGCCGCAAAAGAAACAGGTTTGACTACATGCACATTGACAGAAGTAATTAATAAAAGCGATATCATTGTTCTCTGGGGATTTAACGCCGTAGAATCAATCCCGCGTTTACTAAATAAAGTTCTTTTTTCCAGAGGGAAATTCCGGATGACCGGGAGGGAAATTAAAACGTTAATTGTCATTGATCCGATTAAAACCGCCTCGTTTAATGTTATGGGTCCAAGAGATATCGCCATACGTATCAATCCAGATGAAGATATAAAATTAATTAGGAAATTAAGCGATATTTGCTGCGAAGACACACAAATACCGGATGAAGGTATAGCTGGTATTGATAAAGATGATCTAGAGAGATTATTAACAAATCTGACAAATTCCGAATATATTGCCATTTTTGTTGGACAAGGTCTTTTAAAACTCCAAAATGGTTCAGATCCTTTAAAAGAACTAATACAATTAGTTGATGTTATAAACTCCCGCAACGAAAAAGGTAGAGCATCTCTCATCGCCGCTGGCGGCCATTACAATATGATAGGATTCGATCATGTAGCTTTAGCATCTGAAGGAAAAAACCACAGTCTCCAATTTAAGAACAATGAACTCATAGATATTGAAGAAAACATCATTTCTAAAATAAAAAAACAAGATTTTGATTTATCTATCATAGTCGGGACAGATCCGATTGCTCATTTGCCGTTTGAATTGAGTAAAAAACTGGCTGCTAAACCAATCATTTTAATTGATTACTCCAAATCTGCTACCTATTTCGTATCAGATGTGGTACTTCCTACGGCAATTACCGGGATAGAAAGTGGAGGTACAGCATTTAGACTGGATAATGTTCCTATTCCTCTTAATAAATTTCTTGAACCACCCGAAGATATTTATTCAGATGAGGAACTCATAGATAAAATACTAATTGCCTTAGATAATAGGAAGGAGGGAATTTAAAATGGAATTAAAACTAAATCCCGTCAGAATGATTGATTTTGACGAGGCCAAAGAATTTGCATTAGGTAATATTGATAATATGGAAGAGAAAATGGCGATAGCATTCATTAATCCCAATGACTTTGAAGAGATGTATTTGACACCCAGCTTAAAACTCCATATCTCAAATGAAAACGGAGAAATCATTGTACAATTTAAACAAGATGAAAATGTACCCACAGGAACGATATTGATGCCTGTTTCAATTTGGACTAATCAGCTAACAGGGGTAAAGGACGATGAACTGTTGAACAAGAATATCCCAGTTGAAGTTGAGGCTTCAAGAGACCAAACTACCAAATTAACTGAAATTCTTAAAAAAATTAAGGAGGGAAAATAAAAAATGACCGACACAGAAAAGCTGATTGTAAAAAATGGTCTTGTGTACGATCCTCTGAATGATATTGAGGGAGAAAATAAGGATATCTTAATAGAAGATGGACTCATCGTAGAGAACTTCTCATCTCAAAATGATGTGAAAGAAATCGATGTTTCTGGCAAAACTGTTATACCTGCCGCCCTCGATATCCATTCGCATATAGGCTCTCAACAAGTTAATTGGGCAAGACTTCTTGGTTCTAAAAACAAAATATTTATTAATACTTGGAAGAGACTTACATTAGAAACGATCGCAAGAGATTATATTTCAAACGGATATACGTTTGTATTAGATGCGAATGTATATCCATCCCTTTCTAGGCAAGCTATTCTTAATTTTTCTCACCTTCCCGTATTAGACACTGGAATGTTGCTTAATGTGAGCAATCTTTGGGCTTTAGAAGATGAATACCAGAGAGGAAAAATTGAAGAATTGTCATATTTTTTGTCTGATTTATTATCCACATGTAAAGGATTTGGATTTAAGGTATATAACCCATTTGAAGCAGAAACATGGAATTTTAAAATATTAAGAGAAAATATTGAACAAAAGGGGAAATTATATAATTTTACTCCTTTGGACGTCTATAAAGCTTTAACTAATGCGAATGAAGTTCTAAAACTCCCCCATTCTCTACATGCGCATATTGAAGGATATGAAGATAAGGTGGGAATGAATAATTTGAAAATTATATTGGATAACATCGATTTTGAGTCTATTAAAAAAGAACAAAAAAACCCAATGGAACGAGATCAAGTGATACACCTCGCTCATGCAAATGCTTATGGTCTAGAAGGAGATACCTCTGAACTTATTGCAATTTTGAATAGTAATAACGATATGGATCTCGATCTGGGGATGATTGGATTTGATGAGATTAATCCAATAATAACTTCTGACAGACGCTTAGCAACCAGGTTGATGGAGGGGCAAGAAAATTATTATAAAGTCATTCGTTCTGCTAATGAATTTGAAGGAGATTCCTTTGTAGGACTTCGAAAATTTGATAAAGATGATCCAACCCATTGTACATTATGGGCAAATGCCATTGAATTGGCTTTAAATCTTAAAAATAAATGGCAAGTTCAGCTTAGTTTCAATTATCCACATTATTCCCATATAAATAATCTCCCCACTTTTGCGAGCCTGCTTATGAGCCACTCAATGCGACAAGACTTTATGAAAGATATGAATGATGGATTTCTTAAGCAAACCCCATTAAATGGAAATGAGAAGATAATAAATTTTAATGAGTTTATTATCATCACGCGAGCCAGTCCTGCGAAATCTCTTGGATTTGCTAAGATTAAAGGCTCTTTGGCTCCAGGAGCAGATGGTGATCTCAATATTTTAAATGTGGATATGAATCAGATAGATCCTTCTAAGGATTATGATCAACTTGAAAACGCTCTGAGAGATATAGAATATACTATTAAAAATGGTCAGATTATTAAAAAAGGAAATAAAATTGATTTAGAACGCAAGGGAAAAATTTTTTGGACAGAAGGAATGGTAGATAAAAACACACGCCTAGAATTTATGAAAAAGAAAAAGATCTTTTACCAAAAATATTATTCTATTTTTTATGAATCTCTTGAGAATTCAGTTAAAGAGAAATTTCTTAGAAAAATCTAAGCTTTTTTATCACTATTATCTTATTATTTTTACATATATTTAATAGACTTTCATTTAAAATTTTAGATCTTCTACTTTACTTTAATTCAAATCCCGATTTAAAACTCATTAGCTATTTTTAAATTTATAAATTCGATAATCACGACTTAATATACTATATAACTATTTATAGAATTAGATCATAATAGAAAATAATTAAAATTTGATGAATTGTTATGAATGAAAAAACAAGTGTAAAACCTCAAAAAATTACTAAACGAGAAACGATTTTTTATAGTTTTGCGGGGATTGCCGACACGATGTCCTACCAGATGTTTAGTTTCTACATTTTTAATTACTATTTAGTACTACTTGGTGAAGAATATTTACTTCCAATTACCATCGGATTTATTGTTTGGACTCTTTGGAATGCAATAAATGATCCCCTATTAGGGGCAGTTTCTGATAAAACAAGCTCAAAATGGGGGCGGAGAAAGCCGTTTATTGTTGGGGGGCTCATACCATTGATTTTATTAATAATACTACTATGGACACCTTTTGGAACCACGTTTATGCAATTTATATACTTCTTAATAATTATAAATGTATTTGATACATTTTATACGATGTATAGCTTAAACCAAACCGCTTTATTTCCAGAAATGTTTCAGAATTTAGAAGATCGGGCAAAAGCCAATAATTATGTACAGATATTCAACGTAATTGGATTATTATTGGCAACACTAATACCAACTTTATTTGTTGAAGAATCAGTAAAAGCTGATCCAGGGTTTATTTATGGTGCGCTTGTGATGGCTGTAATTACTATCATATTTGGTTTTTTATTTGTCAAATATGGCATTAAGGAACGAGTCGAATATTCAAAAGATCCTCAACAAGCTCCTTCTTTTGTTGATTCTGTTAAATTTACCTTCAATAATAAACCTTTTAGAACCTATGTTCTGACTAATCTAGCCGTTTGGTACGTATTTGGACTCTTTCCTATAATATCCCCTCATTTCTTGAAATTTGTAATCAATCCACCAGTGAGCGCAGGATTACTTCCTTCTATTTATCTTGCCTTGGTATTTATTGTAGCTATCGGATTTATGGTGCCTTGGAGTAAACTTTTTAATAAATTGGGACCTCGAAAAGCGGAAATGATTGCCTTAGGATCACTAATAATAGTTTTGATTCCTTTCATGTTTGTTTGGGAGCCTATTGGAGCATTAATTGCTTATGTTGTAGCAGGAATCGGGTTTGCTGGAATTATGTTCGGTAGAGATATGATGATGAGTACAATCATTGATACAGATGAATTAAAAACGGGGATTCGAAGGGAGGCAGCATATTATGGAGTAAATGCATTAATTATTCGTTTATCTACGATAGGTGTTTATCTATCAATATTTTTTGTGTTTAGTGGGGTAGGAATACAACATATTTGGGGAGAAGATATATCAGCTCAAGCGCCTATTGGCGTTAGGGCTCTTACGTTCATATTCCCTGCAATAGTATTAATTCTCGGATTATTATCATTAATTAGATTCCCAGTAACTAAAGAAAAATATGATGAAATGCAGATTACTCTTGACAAATTGCACAATGATAAAATAGAAAAGGTAGATATTTCTGAATATAAGGACATTTTCTAATAATTTTTTTATTTTTTATATTTATTCTTTTTCTCATCCTCATTTCTTTTTATCATTCATACCAATAATGAAAAATTTAAAGCTCTCAATTTAATAAAAAGATTTTAATAATTTCCTAAATGATTAGTCCTAAACTTTCAACTAATACAGAATGTTTTGTGAAAGGTGAGAAAATTTTGAAAAAAAATGATATAAAGGAAAAAGATGATAATAGCTCTGAGGAATTGCGTGTGAATATTCTCCCGTATGACCCTCGAATGAAACCGACTGATCCAGAAAAATTAAACACTAAACGAACTGCGTTAATTTCATTATCGTTTTTTATCGTCTTATTAGCATGGTCCTATTTTAATTTCAAGGTTCCATTAATTCTTGACGACGTACTTAATGGAAATCCGTTTAAAGATCTCATAAAAGGATTAATAATGGCGATTGATAATATCGTAGCTGTTCTATTACAACCCTATTTTGGAGATCTAAGCGATCGAACTAAAAGTAAATATGGCCGACGTATGCCTTTTATTATAATTGGTACTCTTACCTCAGCGGTATTTTTTGTAATTATCCCGTGGATAAGAGTTCTTGCAGGGTTGGTATTAATAATACTTTTATTTGATATTGCAATGTCTATTTATAGATCTGCTTCGATTGCCATTCTTCCAGACTACACGACAGAAAAGATATATTCCAAAGCAAGTGGTTTACAACAGCTAATAGCTAATATTGGTGGAATATTTGGTTTTGCCGTCCCTTTACTAGTTGGGATCCTCCCTTTAGAAGAAGGCACATTATGGTTTGATGCTATCGGATTCATTATTGTAGCTGTCTTGATGGTGATTCTACTGATTGTTCAAAATCTCTTTATTAAAGAAACTCCAACGGGAGATAAATTTTTAGAAATTAGCGAAAATAGACTGGAAGTCGATTCAAAATCGTTTAAAGTAAAGGTATCTAATAGACCCATTGAAATAGAAAAGAGAAGGAAACTTCAAATCCGAAGTTATAGTGATGCTGCTCGTATTTTAAAAGAAAACAAAAACTTTGCATACTTTTTAGGGACAATCATTTTCATGTATCTAGCATTCGCTTCAGTAGAATCATTCTTTTCCAGTTTTGCTGTAGACTTTATTAACATATCGGAAAGCACTGCCTCTACCCTTTTTCTAGCCTATTCTGGACCCATGATTCTCGTTGCTTACTTTGTAGGATTAGTGGGGCAGTCTGAAAAAATTGGGAGGAAAAACGCAGTTAAGATATTTCTAATTTGGATAATAATTTCTGTCTCCGTAATGTCGTTTGTTGTAGTTCCTTATATTTACAATAACCATCAACCGATTATTACTTTGATAATACTTGCTCTGATTTCTATTCCTTGGATGGGATTTATAGTTAATAGCTTTCCAATCATCTGGTCATTGGCACCTGAGGAAGAGGTTGGAATTTATACAGGAATTTACTATACCTTTAACCAAGCAGCCTATGCCTTAGCTCCCGTTGTGTTCGGCGGAATATTGACCTCATTCGGATTTCTAGGCACTTATAGATATGTTGTTATGTTTCCATTTATTTTGATTTGTATTGTTATTGCATTTCTGTTTATGTTTAAGGTGAAAGGCGGAGAAGCTAATGAAAAAAACATATAATATAATTCATTTTTATTTTTATTTCTAATTTCAATTAAGTTCCATCTCTTTTTATTTAGGAAATTTAAAGTTTGACCAAAGTCCATATTAGAATTTTTCTATGGATAATAATTCTGAATTTGAATATTAATAGATTGAGAATTCTAATATTATTTTTAATTGATCTTTTCCTGTCACTTTTTACTATGATATAAATAGTTTTTGTCTTTAGTTTTGAGTATTTTTGATCCAAGTCAAATTGGAGATTGCAGGAAATTTGATTTTGAAAAGTATAAATTGCAATAATAAAAAGATTAATATTTAAATATTATGACATATAACATATTTCTTAATAGGTAGTGATCATCAACAATGATGATGACTATTATTTAATAAATCTGAAATAAAAAAATTTTAAATTGAAATAAAATGGCAAAAAAAACAATAGTTCTTTCGGTACTTTTACTCATCTTTGGAAGTTTATTGGTACCTGGTGGAATCGTTGCTAAAGAGTACATTGATGATCTAGTAATACATGAAACAGACACAGGTCTTTTAAGAATTCGAGAAGAAGCAAATCCTATTGTTGGAAATCTGGTTAATGGCACTTTTTCATCAAGTTTAATCTTAGTAGCTAGTCAAGGAGGGCTTTCCTCTGAAAATTTCTTTAATGAGATTTCTCAAGCTGCTAATTTTACTGAGGAAAGTGATGGAATAAAATTAAAGGGACTTTCTTTCTATTACGGAGTAAATTTAAGTTTTACGGAGGAATCACAGGATTTAATACTATTTGGAAATTCGACGGTTGAAAGTGACTTTTCATCTGGACCTTGGAATAACTATACAGATTATAGAAATAGCGATTATTATCTTCCCGGAATAGTGACTGAATTCTATGATGAGCAAGTAAATGGAGCAGAGTCGGAGGCGGCAGCATGGGGGATGATAGATTTTCTTGAACTCATTGATAAAGCTATCAAAAATACTGAATTACAAACGAAGTTAGAAAATGATTATAATGCGACTTGGAGCCAATTATTAAATCTAACTAAATATATTAAGGAATATGTGTATTTAGAGGGCGTTTCTTGGTCTATATCTGCAGGAAGACATATAGGTCTGAGACCTGAATTATCCATTGTTGAGAATTCAATTGATGCAATAATTGAATTTTATTTTATGAAACAGTGGGCTAATGGTTCAATTGTTGAAGATCCCGGATTTCCCTTGGAACCAATTGCGCACTTAACAGATTTTCCATATGGATTTGAAGTTGGAGTTCCTCTAGCTACAAATATGTCCCTTAACACGTCTAGAAACCTTTGGGATCCAACTAATGATTATTCCTTAGTTAATAAAAATGGATTAACAAGATGGAATTATGCAGTAAAATATCCAGAGTCAGCAGAAGCGAATTTCTTAAAAATCGCTAACAATATCGATGATGGAGCATACCAGATTATTATCAAGTGGTTGCCTAATTTTCAAAAAAATCTCATGCCCATTCTTGCACAATATGAATATAGCTTACCTATGGACTCAAACTCGCTAAGCGATATGATATTTCTTATTGGATTCTTTACTGGATTATTGTTAATAGGACTTTCTTCATACTTGGTGATTAGAAATAGTCGGAAAATAGCTAAAAAAGAGCGAGAAATAGCGAGATTGAATGATATAACAAGAAAGGTGAATTAAAAAAATGGCTAAAAAAATGAAGAATAAAATTAGAAATTACTTGATTGTTTTTTCTATAGTAGGTTTTCTCTTAAGCCCTACTTTTTTAATGGGTTTAAATTTACCGATGTACAATGAAGGGTTTACAATAAGACAACCATTAACTGCTGGAACTCTAAGCCGTACTGGTTACCCAATCATTCTCGATAACAATACAGATGGAGGAGCACTATGGAATGCGCTCCATAATCATCATATTGATAATATCAGATTGGCATATTATGATGGATCAAATTGGGTTTTAATCCCATTTCAATTAGATGAAATGGGGTACTTTAGATCTTTTGCTTATGAAACTGGAAAGCACGCTGAAGGTGCAGGCGGATTTGATGGTGGTACCCAATATACGGATCAGACCAATTGGGGCCATTTCATCTCAGATCATAGATATGTGGGAAATCATGTTGATGATTATGCTGCAAGCGCCACCGAGCTTTCGAGATATGATTGCGAAATGGAATTCTGGGCCGCAAGAGCAGCAGAATATTATACTGATGCTACATGGTCCGATGGTGACGCTCCTCAAGCAACTCCTCCAATACAACCAGACCCAAGCGTCCATCCCTATAATTTAGAGCAACCAGGTGGACCGTGGGAACAATTGCCGAATAGAATTGATTACGATGATGAGCTTTGTTTTAATTCTTATAATGGAGATCAAGTAGATTCTTCAAATTGGTGGAATTCTACCTCCTTTCCCCATAGATATGAATTGGCTATTTCCGATCCTGTTTCTGGAGGAGGGACTGGGTATATGTATTTATATTATAACGATGATACTGGGAATTCTCCTCCAGCTAATAATTATTTTATGCCTAATGGGATCTCGGATGATCAAGTATCATGGAATCCGGCAACCCAAATAGTAACAGGAGAGAATTATCATTACGCATTTGATTCCACAAACGATCAAGCTTACCTCGGAGCTATCATAGTTGAAGGTATAAATATGTTCACAGAATGGAACAAAGAATGGCAATCTCTTGAATTAGATATCCAGAGAGCTGGATCTACATTTAATATTGGAGGAATCGATTCTCAATCTAATACAGATACTGGTAGAATGGGAACTTGGAATAGTATATTTTACGATGAGATCCAAGCAGATACGGGATATGGTACAATTATGGATTTCGATCTGCAAAATCTTGCTCCAAATCCTGATATATTTCCGGGTCAAGACGCCGATTTTTCAAATGGTCATAGACCTTGGGATCAACCCTTATCGGGAGGACAAAACCATCACTCTTCAGGAAATAGTGGTTGGTGGGATCAACAGACATCGATTGGTTTCTTTGGTGTCACACAAGTTTCTTCTTGGGATGATGGAATGGACCATGATGGATATTATGGTTCTAACTCTGAACATCCTCCATTTGTAAGAGGATTACTTACTTTTGGAAACGGTCATGAATGTGCAATTGATGGGCCTGTAAGGGTTGTTGTGGATCAATTTTCATTAAGACGGGTACAATTTCTATTTCAAAATGAACAAGGTCCCAATTATATGGAATATGAGGAAGGTCTGAGATTTGATAGAAGATCGACATTCTTTTTTGCAAACGAAATGAGAGAGATGCCTTATGAAATTAACCTTGATTATTCTGGTCGAGGAGAGGGTGATCCTAGTTTAAACGTTTATATGAATTGTTATTATATGTTTTATGCAGGTACACGGATGGATGGATTAATAGGATTACCTGGAGCACAGATTAGACTTGGACGGGCACCAACCGGTTATGGTTATGCCCAATGCGATGCGGTTTATGACACCGTTCGAACTCTTACACCTGATAATAGTGATAATGATTATTTGAGTTCATCTAATGGTCCAGTAGAAGGTCACTTCGATGTTAGTAGCCCACTTGTGTCAGGAAATCCTTTAAGCGATTGGAGATACGTAAGAACAGATACCGCTGGAGCGTGGTCCTATATTCCTGTACAAGAGATGACGCAAATATTTTCTGGGGATACATCTAGTAGTCTTCAATGGTATTGGCAGGATTCTGGAAGTATCACTGAAATGTCTATTTATGGAAATGACGGCGCAACTAACAGTATATCGGGAACTTTCGAATGTTTAAGAACCTATTTTGATGATGGTTCTCTTACTGATACACAATGTCAGAATGAATATATATTCTCCAAAGAAGGCTTTAGTGTCAGTTATACTTATCAAGAGGCACCTGAAGATGATCCGCCCATAAAAGTTTCAGGACTCTCTGCGGTTGTGAACGGAGAGACTCAAATTGACCTTACATGGGACACCAATCCGGAACCCGATATTGATCATTATAACATCTATCGGGACGGGATTCTACTTGATACAAGTATTACTAACACCTACAGCGATACGGGGCTTGAAATAGGAACAACCTATACTTATACCGTTTCTGCAGTAGATGATAGCGGAAATGAAGGCATTCAATCTGATCCCGCATCTGCAACCACGGAGAATTATGTCCCCTCACAAGTAACGGGGCTCTCTGCGGTTGCGAAGGGTGAGACTCACATCGACCTTACATGGGACGCCAATCCGGAATCTGATATTGATCATTACAATATCTATCGGGATGGGATTCTACTTGATACGAGTATTTCTAACACCTACAGCGATACGGGACTTGAAATAGGAACAGCATACACCTATAC